>NZ_JAIDKI010000154.1 GCF_029051885.1 Muribaculum sp. | reverse complement strand
TCGTATAGCTTGAGACGATTTTCGACATGTGACGAAGGAGTGTACTTTATGTACACGACTGAGGAACAGGGCGAAAATATGCTCGACGATTGACCGCCCTGACGGTAACATTTATTATTAAACAAGCTCTTAATCGGTAGTGAGCACCAGACGGAAACCGGTAGAACGCTCACGCATGTTCTCCTCCACGCGACGGCGGTAGGCGTTGCGCAACTGGTCGACATTCTCGCTGTCCCAGCCACCACCACGGCGCACGCGGTTCTTGCTCGGCGATGCTCCGAACTGGTCTACCACATCTTTCTTGGGATAGTCGTTCTTGTAGTCCTCGCAGAGCTCCCATACGTTGCCGCTCATGTCGTATATACCGAGTTCGTTGGGTTTGAGCGACTTTACAGGATGCGGACGCGAAGAGCTGTTGATATACCAGTAGCCTACCTCTTCGGCAGTGTTGCTTCCGCTATACTTGAAGTGGCCTGTCTGATGGCCGCCTCGGGCCGCATATTCCCACTCGGCCTCGGTCGGGAGGCGGAATTTGACGCGAGTAATCTGATTGAGGGCACGGATAAACTCATGTGCGTCGTTCCAGCTCACATTGGTCACAGGGAGCTGCGGATCCTTGATGACAGAGGGGTTGGAGTTCATCACATACTCCCAGAGTTCCTGAGTCACCTCGGTCTCTCCGATATAGAAGTCATTGGAGATTGTGACCCAGTGTACGGGCTGCTCATCGCCCTCGTTGCTCTCCTGCTCGGGAGTGGCACCCATCTTGTACATGCCCGATTTCACCTTTATCATATTGAATGAAACAGGGAGCCCCTGGTCGGCTGCCATTCCGCCGATTGAGGCTCCGGCACGTGCGGGGAGTGTCACGGGCACAACGTCGCCAAGACCCTTTTTCTCCTGAGGCTTGGGCATCACGTTGAGCACATAGGTGGTGTTGGCCTTCACAGCCTCGGGGAAGTCGTAGCGCAGGGGCACATACTGCGAGGTCTTTACATTGAGCCAGTTGGAGCCTTCGGGCATGTATATCCAGTATTCCCCGTCCTTGGGGTCGGCCTTAATGATATCGCCTTCGAACGAGGCATCGGGCACGGCGAGTCCGAGGCGCACAAGCGCACAAGGATTGCCGTTGGCATCAGCCACCTGATGGACTACAGCGCTAAGGTCGGAAGCGTCGGGACGGAACTCGCGCACCATCAGCTCCTGGGCCATCGAGGAAGCCATGAAAAAGATTGTAGCAAGAATTGTTGTGACAATACGTTTCATCAGTCTAAGGTTATTTTATTCTAAACGGTTATTCTAATTTTATCAGTTGCGGTCAAGAGTAAACGAGGCTTTTTCGGCCGGGTCGGGAAGTTTGAAATCGCCCATTGTAAAGGCTGTGTCCTGAAGCGGCTGCCATGTGCGCACATGAATCTTGGGATGGTCCTCGTCGTTGAAGTCCCAGATGAGAAACACGATACCCTCGTCGGAATATCCCTTTGTGTGCCACTGCTGACGCAGAGTCACACCGTAGTAATTGGGTTTGGAGGCATGGCGCACCACACGATAGTCGTCAAACTTCACATTGACATATCCGCCGCGGTTCTGGCGGTCAAACACCATTTTCAGACGGCTGAGATACTGCTGCTTGTTCTGCTTCACATACTCCACACGTGTAGGATTGGCCAGGGCGATATCGCTGCGGCGGCGCTCGGTCACCACACGTCCGGTGATAATCAGCGCGTCATCGCTGAAGAGGTCGTCGAGCATACGGATATCCTTCTGGCAGTATGCGTTGCGCAGTTTCTCACACCAGTTGATTATCTGCATTCGGTTGGCGGCATCGCCCAGGCGGGCGCCGTCGCGCAGAAGGGTAAGATACTGGGTGTTCTCCATCGCGAAATTAAAGTCGGAAATACGCCCAGTGGGGGTGAAGTCGAGCACGATTTCCTGAGCCATAGGCCCCTCGTAGGTATCGTCGATGGGCTTCATGTCGACCTGCTGGTTGCGCACCTGCAGACCGCGCAGCGAGCCGTTGGAGTTCTTCTCCTTGAGAAGTTGCCCAACATACTGGTCCTGGGCTGTGGTGAAGTGGACATTCTCCCACGTCATTACAATCGACTGCTTGGCGTCCTGAGTAAGGTCAATGCCGGAGAAGTTGATATCACCTCCGGTAGTTGCAGCCGCATTAATCGCAGTAAACAGATTGGAAACATTCTGTTCTATCGCCGCCTTGACAGCCGGACTCACGGTGGTAGGAGCAAGCCGGAAATCATAGGCACCCTGGGCCGACGCTGCCAGCCCCAGGGCAATAAAGATAAGTGAAATGTATTTTTTCATATCGTATATTTTCAGGGTGTATTGATGTCAGTCTATCTGGCCCTTGGGGTAAACCATACGGCATACTTCCCGCCATATGATGCAAGATGGTCGACACCGCCCGACACATAGTTGTGGCGGTTGTCGTCGGCGGCAGGGCCGAGCAGTGCCACAATCGAGCCTGTGGCGTCGATTATAAGCCAGTGAGAACCTGCGGCGTCGCGACAGGTAGGCAGAGCGCCGAATCCGCGAATCTTGCCTGTGGTCTTGTAGACATTGAGCAGATAGGCGGCCTTGCGAGCGTCGGCCGACTCGAGGAGTTCGGAAATCATGTCGGTAAGCTGTCCGCTGTCGGAGGGATTGGCCTGACATGATATTTTTTTCTGAGAGGATGAAGTCTGGTCAAATACATTGCCGAAAAGCATTCCGAGAGCGGCGCTACCCATGGCCTGCTGCTCGGGCGACACCTCGGCATAGGCGTAGTCATCCTCGACAGCCGGAGCGGGCTGCGGAGCCGGAGCGGCATAAGTATCTTCAGTCTCGGCCATCTGCTGCGGGGCGACAGGTGCGGATGGCTCGACAACGGGTTCGGTCTCTACGGCTACCGGCTCTTCCGCCACTGTATTCTCAACAGGCGCAAGAACTGCTGAAGAGAATGCCGATACAGGGATGTAGCCGAACACATAGGTAGCATTGCCGCGCTTGGCGTTGATATACTTTATCGCACCGAGCTCGGCTGCGGCCACACGACGCGACTCGCCGCTCTCCTCCAGATATTCGTTCATAAAGTTGGAAAGCGTCAGACACACGGTCTCGCGTGCTTCATCGGCATTCTCCATTGTCGACTCGGCAAACACATAGCCTGGGTCGAGCTTGATTTTGTTGATCTCCTTTGTCTGCGACTCACTCTGCGCAAACGACACCATACTGATGCATCCGGCAATGAGGCAGAAGACCAAACGATTGATTTTGTTCATATTTTCCTTGCAAAAAATTCGTAGATAAGAGAGGCGAATATAATCACACTTGCAGCAGGATATTCCACCCGGGGAAATCTCCGGCGCGAGGTGTATGCGTTAAGTGGCACGATGTGTGTCAGTCATCGAAAAGCGACGCGACACGCGACATCGGTATATAGGGAGTAAGCCTGCAGGCCATAGTGCCTTTGCGGCTGTCAAGTTCGGATACATTGGCGGTGACACGCATCAGATGACAGTATCCTTCTGACAGATTGCGCATCACCAGGTAACATGTGGCCACCGGGTCGGTAAAATCGCCCACGCCGAAGAATGGCACACAACCGCACCTGCGGAAATAATCGAGCGCGGCATTGACCGGCACGGTCACAGTAGGGAGCATGTTGTAGCCGTCAATCTTCATCTCAAACAAGAAGTCGTTGGGCATCGTTCCCGTAACGAGCAGCGTGGCAAGAGACTCGAGAGGGTAATCTCCCGTATAAATCGGCACAAATAGCGAGTCGGAATCCTCAGCCAGCCTATAGTAGCGGTTGGAGGTGAGATTGTCGAGCAGATATGAGTCGCCCGGGAGTATATAGTAATTCTTCCGGTAGATCGGCACAAGCTCCTCGCGCGACGTCAGTGTATCGACTCTCTCTCTGCTACATTTCCAAGCCCGGATGTCGGCAACAAGGCGGCGCTCGTTTTCAGGCATCGAAGTGCCGTGGAGCAGTTCGTACTCGATGGGAAACTCAATGTAATACACCGGTGTATCCTCTTTCGTCCATTCCAGTCTGTAGCGCCGGCCGCCTATATCCGCTACCGAAAGGGTAAGCGTAGAGTCGGAGGCATAGGAGCGCAGACGCGAGAATCCGGATTCGGAGCATGTCACCTCATCCTCGGCAAGCATTGCCCCCACGCTCTTCACCCGCTTGAGCGGCAGATCGGCATCAAGGGCGTAGCGCTCCAGAAAATTGAATACACTCCGGTAAGGCATGTGCTCGCGCTGACCGTCGGAAAACATACGGTAACCGACATGTACCACACGGCCGTCGGAGATGTCGATACGCACCGGACGCTTTTTGAATTCCAGCATAATGGTCGTGTCGGAATTCTCCCAGGCATACTGTTGGTCGAGGTCGTAATCAAGGGCGCCAACCATGCGTTCGAGGCAGTCGGCATCGTACAATACAGGTGCACCAAACGCTGTCGACCCACCTAAGGCCGACAGCGTCAGTACAGCTGTTGCTATGTTGGCGAAAAATTTCATTCGTCTATGGTATCTATTTGAGTCTTACATCAAATATGATACGCAACTCATGCCCGATTAGTTCACACCGATGTTGATCTGCTTGGCAGTCTTGTCGGGACGTTCAAGCATACCGGAGGCAAGTTTGCCGTTGACAAACTTACAGCGCGAAATCTTATCGCCGGGATTAAGCTGAAGTGAATTTCCGTTGTGGAGATCCAGAGTATATGATTTAGTAACCTTAATGTCACCATTGGGGCCGTGGGGACGACCGTTCGCTGCCGGGCCGGTATACAATCCGTAGGGGAGCGCATAGCCGGTAAGATAGTTGGAGGGTGTTGACGGGGTTGGCGACTGCGTCGTCTCCGGATTCTTAACAGGCTCCTCAACGACTTTTGCACTATCTGTCTGTTCAGTAGTGGCCTCTTCCACAGTCACTGAATCAGTACCCTGCTGTGGAGTCTCGACTACAACTTCCTCTGTTACTTTGGTTGAGTCTGTGGAGTCGGTGTTGCTATCCGATTTACCGGAGAATACACCGGTGCTAAATAATACTACGGCCACAGCGGCTACTACACCGGCAGCTATTCCGCCGAAGAGGAGGCCCTTTGAGCCGCCCTTCACCTCGACTATCATATCTTTCTTACAGTCGGGGCACACCTTGTCGGCACCATCGGCTATCTCGAAAGTCTTATTCTCGTTGGCTGTCTGACAGTTGCCAACATTCATGCAACGATATTTCTTTACGTTTGCCATTGCTTTTGTGATATTCTTGATTTTTCTTAATTATCTTTTATAAAAAACATACCTGTCAATATGCGTTAACGCTGGGGACGATACTCGGCAATCAACTTCTTGGCGGCCATGGTCCAGTTGACGAAGTCGTTGTAGCGCGACTTGGGAGTCGGATTCTCATCCTTTATCACCTTGCCTACTGTAGCCATGAATTCGGCATCGGTCTCCTTAAGTTTGTCCTGGATAGCCTTGAGCGCGGCGGGATCCACATCCTGCAGTCGAGATGCAAGAGCCTCGCGGGCTATACGTATGGTCTCCTTTCCATGATCCTCGATAAGACGGTCATCATAAGCCATGTCGGTAAACTTGGAATATCCCCATGACACTATATCAGATTCGCCAAAGATATCTTCTTCGCCGGCGGCACCCCACTGTTCGGTACTTTTAGTATCAAACTTGATTGCACCCAGACCAAGGGCCATCATCATATAAGGCATTACCTCGGCACGGAGCTGGTCGGGAGTCTTCGGAGGAAGTGCTGTCAGACTGCGGAAATCCTCAGCCTTGCCCTCGGATGTAAGCACAATCGAGTTGGCGGGATTGGATACAATCAGGCTATCAAATTCGGCCTTAAGCATTGGGAGCGAGCCGATAGCGCGCATCGGGAATCCGTTCTCGACAATCATCAATGTAATCTCGTTGGGACGGGTACCCTCTGTGCTGACAATCACAGATGCGCCCGAGCCGCCGGGGATAGCACCCTCGAGCTTGCGCTTAAGTTCGTCGGCAAACTGCATGAGTGCCGGATCCTTGGCCTTGGGCAGAGTGACGAGCACACGCTTCAGGAGTATATTCTTACCTATTTCGGGAGCCGGAGTATTGGCGTTGTTGAGCTGAATCTCGTTCTGGTTGATTTCGAGGAAGGCTCCACTTGCCTGGATTATATCATGTGCGAATTTGGCAAGGGCCATGTCGTTGCCTCCGAACTTATGCTGGAGACGCTCGAGTATAGGCACATCAAGCACCTTCTCTGTGCGTTCTACAAGGAGATCGTTGTGGAACGTGCGGATTGTCTCGAACACCTGGCCGAGCAATGCGCTGGAAACAGTGTTGTTGGAGAGGTTGGTGACATTGGTGAAACGTCCCTCGCTGTTGAGAGAGTCTACAATCGACGAGCGCACACTGTCGGTGATGGTGCCCATGCGGTCATGGTCACCGTTGAGGCGGCGCTCAAGTTCCTTCATACGGTTGCGGTTGTAGAACTTGACAATCGGGTCGGTCAGTGTCTCTGTACCGTCGCGATTCTCGCCATCGGAAAGGGTCTCGAGATCGCTCAGTGCGGTCATGCGCTCCTTAGTGAATTTGTAGAGCTCGTCGAAACGGCCCTCAAATCCGATAAGGCGACTGTTGAGGTCGTTGAAGCGCTGCTCAAGATTCTCAAGAAGAGGCTTGGTAAAGATCTCGACAGCCGCTCTTTCGGTCATCACCGAGTAGAGCATCTTGGCATAATGTGTGGCACGCTCAAATCGGTTGCCGAATATAATCTGACGCTTTACAATATTGGTATTGAGCACATCTTCCTTGGCCTGGTTGATGATGCCCTTGAATTCGTTGATTTTGGTGTCGAGGTCAGGTATCACAACCTCCGAGCATTCAAGAGCCTGCTCGCGCATCTGCTTTGCGAGCTCGCTGATAATATGGCGTACGCTCACAAGCGCCAGACGACCGTCGGACCACTCGCGGAACAGGTATTTTTCCACACCCTCGGCAATCTGTTTGGCGTATGTGTCGAGGCTGCGTGCCTTGTCGCGGTAGAAATTCTCGACACCGACACTGCGGAATCCCTCGGCATATCCGCCGCGGCAGAGGTCGACAAGTTTGTCGAACGGATGCTGTGTGCCCTTTGCGGCCTCAGCCCAGCGGTCGACACATGGATTCCAATAGCTTGCGAAATCACCTGTATTCCATTTTTCTTTCTCGTCGGAGTCAATGACATACTGCTTCAGACGCATATGCTCGGGGGTGAGCTTCCATGAGCCGCGGCGTCCCGGATCGCGCACGTAGGTCACCTCGTCAAATGAAGGCGCTTCCTCGCGATAGCCCGAGGTGTTGCTCCAATTGTTGTATTTCAGCTGTAGGAGCGCGCTGCTGCCGAGAGTATAGGCGATATGTTCCTGCAGTTCGGTCTCAGGCACGATGATGCGCTTGATTCCAAACGAACCTATAGCGCGTGTGCGCACGGGCAGTGGCGAGCCTTCTTCGGGGTCGGCAGTCTCGTCGTATTCGTCGCGGTTGTTGCTGAGGTTCTCGAATGTATAGAAATATCCGAGTTCCTTGCCCATCTGGTCCATCGGAGAGAATATACGGCTGTATACGAAGTCGGCCACGAGTCCGGCAAGCTGTGTCGGGTCATTGACGGAATAACCGAAGTCGTTCTTGTTGGTATAGAGAATCAGACCTCCGGCGATATTCAGAGCCTGAGGGATATTTCCTTTCTTTACATTCTCAGGAGTAGGATTGTCATATGTAAGGTATATACGACCTGTCTCTACCTTAGTCGACACGTCGTAAGGGGGCGTAGACACGCGTGTGCCCCACTCTGTATTATAGTGTGAGGTAAAGAGGTTGTTGAGCTCCAGCAAAGCACCATAGCCATTGGCCTTGTAACGGCCGGTATCCCAATTGGGCTGGGGAGTTGCTTCGGGTATCTGACAGAACACGGTAAGTGTGAAGCCGTGGTTTTCGGATATATTATGCTCGAACATCCATTTACGGGTCTGAACGATGGCGTCGATAATCGAACCGGAACCGGTACCGCCGGCGAGACCGCAGAACAGATGGAGGTTAATCTTTCCGCCCACTTCCTGTTTCTGGACATCACTCACCGCTTTTGCAAGGCGCGAGAGATATGCGTCGATGTTGGCGGCAAACAGCATACGGCCTGCGCGTCGCTTCTGGTCGGCAGCGGCCCCGATGGGACATACGGCCGACTGGGTAGCGCCGACATTGCCAAGCACACCCATCAGGCGCGGATAGCCTTTGGGGTTGGCAAATATGGCATCAATATTGCTGTGTGTCTTGATGTCGACAAACTCCCTTGTCTCAAACACACAGTTGCCGTGAATTGTCTGATATGATATATCAGAGGCGTCGAGCATTGCGCGGTCGCTGTCGACATAGATAAATTCGATAGGGAGATTCTTGCGCTGTGAAGAATCATATTCAGTCCACAGGCGCTGGCGGAATGCTTTGAGGATCTTGCCTCCGGTGCCTCCGAGACCAATAAGAATATCAGCCATAACGGTTGTTGGATATTTTTATGTTTATATTAGAAATTCAAGGAAGAAGATGATGACGAAGATGAGTAACCTCCACCTCCGTACATATCGGTCGACAGGGAGGCCTTGTGGCTGCTGCGCCGTCGCGAAGGGATAAAGAATCCGGCGATGACGACTGCCGACGTGAATGCGGCAATCCATAGACGCCTACGCCATATATATCCCGACAGCACGTCGTCGACAAGCTGCTGTATGGTAACGGATGTATCCTCAAGCCCCTGCTTGCCTACCTCTACATAATCGGCCATCCCGGGCACTTCGTTCACAAGGGTCTCCACGGTCTGCGAATCGGCGATTCCGCTTGCTATCTGAGCTGTCTCCATGGCCAGCTCGGCATAGCCTCTCACAGCTTCCGCTCCAAACAGGAGCACAAACTGGAACGTCGACAATACAAAAAGGATAAATGAAAGCAGGGCGTTGGCTATCCACGATGCGCGTGCCACATAATGCAGCAGCAGCGCTACGCCGACAGTAAGCGCCAGAGCGGCGCCGACACCGGTCAGCAGGGAAGATAAAAAAGCCCAAATAGTATCCATGGCCGAAAAGATGATGGTGGGTTATTATTTGCACTGTCAACCCGCCACCGGCCATACACTAACAATCTGAAAGCAAATGGGGGGGGTAATTGATGCAAATTTAAATCATTTTTAATATACAAGCAACTTTTTCCACCCATTTTAACCATTTCGGTCACAAAAATACTATGACCCAGTCACAGGCTATCAAAAATCGACATATAAACCACCCCGGACACTACGATATGTAATCCGCTATGTTAACATTTTTTGTATGATGTGGGCTGATAGAATGTTAAAAATTCAGATAAGTCATCATGAAGTATCCTGACGACTTCATATCATGAGCCATATCCCCAGCGCTCTCTGACACCCCGACAGCTACTATATAAAATAAGCGGCGCCGGAGTGGGTAATCCACTCCGGCGCCTGCCGTTATTGAAGATTATGAGTAAACTTACTTGTTTTCGAGGGTCTCAACTTCAGGATCCACGCCCCACTGCTGCTGGGCGAGACGCTTATAGTTGTTGTAGCGCCACTGAGCGTTGGCCTTTGCTGCTGCGAAGAGCTCGGCAGCCTCTGCGGGATACTGCTTCATAACGGAAGCGTAGCGTACCTCGCCCTTGAGGAATCCTTCGAACTCGTCCCAGTTGGGCTCCTTGCTGTCGAGGGTGAAGGGGTTCTTGCCTTCCATCTCGGCTGCGGGGTTGTAGCGCCAGAGGTGCCAGTAACCGCATGCAACAGCGTTGACCTCTTCCTGCTGAGCCTTGCCCATACCTGCCTTGATACCGTGGTTGATACAGGGAGCGTAGGCGATAATCAGCGAAGGACCGTCGTAAGCCTCAGCCTCGCGGATAGCCTTGAGGGTCTGTGCCTGGTCGGCGCCCATTGCTACCTGGGCAACGTAAACGTAGCCGTAGGTTGTAGCGATAAGGCCGAGGTCTTTCTTGCGGATGCGCTTGCCTGAAGCGGCAAACTTGGCGATAGCACCGATAGGAGTAGCCTTTGATGCCTGGCCGCCGGTGTTGGAGTATACCTCGGTATCAAGTACGAGGATGTTGACATCCTTGCCTGAAGCGATAACGTGGTCGAGACCGCCGAAGCCGATATCGTAGGAAGCACCGTCGCCGCCGATAATCCACTGGCTGCGCTTAACGAGGTAATGCTTGAGCTCGAGCACCTTCTTGCAGGCGGGACAGCCGCAAGCCTCCATCAGAGGAATGATGGCGTCGGCGATTTCGCGCGAACGTTCGGCGTTGTCCTTCTCGTCGAGCCACTGTGTGGCGAGAGCCTTGATTTCGTCGGAGCAGTCGGCGCATTCGAGAAGCGCGCGCATCTCAACGTCGAGGCGAGCACGGAGCTTGTCGTTGGCGAGGGTCATACCCATACCAAACTCGCAGAAGTCCTCGAAGAGGCTGTTGGCCCATGCGGGACCATGGCCATTCTCGTCGGTTGTATAAGGTGTGGAGGGCACTGAGCCTGAGTAGATTGAAGAACATCCGGTAGCGTTGGCCACAATCTCACGGTTGCCGAAGAGCTGGGTGATGAGCTTCACGTAGGGAGTCTCGCCACAGCCGGAGCATGCGCCGGAGAATTCGAAGAGCGGAGTAGCGAACTGTGAGTTCTTAACGTTGGCCTTGATGTCGACGAGATTCTGCTTAGACTTAACGGAAGCCACGCAGTAATCCCACTCGGCCTGTACGGGGAGCTGGGTCTCGAGAGGCTTCATGACGAGAGCCTTGTTGCCCTTCTTGCCGGGACATACGTCAACACAGTTGGAGCAGCCGAGACAGTCGAGCACGTCTACGCTCTGGATAAAGCGCATGCCGGTGAACTGCTTGCCGATAGCGGGGATTGTAGCATCCTCGCCGAAGGGAGCTGCGGCCATCTCCTCGGGAGTGAGGACGAACGGACGGATAGCGGCGTGAGGACATACGTAGGCACACTTGTTACACTGGATACAGTTTTCCTCGAGCCATTCGGGAACGAAAGCGGCAACACCGCGCTTTTCGTATGTAGCTGTGCCCTGCTCCCATGTGCCGTCGGTGATGTCGACAAAAGCGCTTACGGGGAGAAGGTCGCCATCCTGGGCGTTGATCGGATGTACGATGTTGTTGATGAACGCGGGATTGTTGTTGGCGGCGGCAGCGTCGTCGGCGAGCGAAGCCCATGCGGGATCTACGTCGAGCTTGTGGTATTCGCCACCGCGGTCAACGGCTGCGTAGTTCTTGTCGACAACGTCCTGGCCCTTCTTGCCGTAGCTCTTCACGATGAATTTCTTCATCTGCTCAACGGCGAGATCAACGGGGATAACCTCGGTAATGCGGAAGAATGCCGACTGAAGGATGGTGTTGGTACGGTTGCCGAGACCAATCTCCTGGGCAATCTTGGTAGCGTTGATATAATATACTGTGATGTCGTTTTCAGCGAAGAAACGCTTAACCTTGTTGGGAAGGTTCTTTGCGAGCTCCTCTCCGTCCCAGATGGTGTTGAGAAGGAATGTACCGCCCTTGCGGAGACCGCGGGTCACATCGTACATGTGGAGGTAAGCCTGCACGTGGCATGCCACGAAGTTGGGGGTGGTCACCAGATAGGTAGAGCGGATGGGCTCGTCGCCGAAGCGGAGGTGAGAACATGTGAAGCCGCCCGACTTCTTAGAGTCGTAAGAGAAGTAGGCCTGGCAGTATTTGTTGGTGTTGTCACCGATGATTTTCACCGAGTTCTTGTTGGCACCTACAGTACCGTCTGCACCAAGGCCGTAGAATTTAGCCTCGAATGTGCCGGCAGCGCCGAGAGCAACCTCCTCCTTGAGGGGGAGCGACTGGAAGGTAACGTCGTCGACGATACCGAGCGAGAAGTTGTTCTTCGGCTGGGGAAGAGCGAGGTTCTCGAATACAGAGATAATCTGTGCGGGGGTTGTGTCCTTTGAAGCGAGGCCGTAGCGTCCGCCTACGATTACAGGAGCGTTCTCAACGCCGTAGAAGCAGTCGACTACGTCGAGATACAGAGGTTCGCCCTTTGCACCGGGTTCTTTTGTACGGTCGAGTACGGCGATTTTCTTTGCAGTCTTGGGCACAGCGGCGAGGAAGTGCTTTGCAGAGAAGGGACGGTAGAGGTGAACGCTTACTAGACCAACCTTCTCGCCGTTGGCGTTGAGGTGGTCGATAGCCTCCTGAGCGGCCTGTGTAACAGAGCCCATGGCGATAATCACGCGTTCGGCATCCTCGGCTCCGTAGTAGTTGAACAGGCCGTATTTGCGTCCGGTGATTTCGGAAATCTTGTTCATGTACTCCTCAACGATTGCAGGCACAGCGTCGTAATACTTGTTGCAAGCCTCGCGGTGCTGGAAGAATACATCGGGGTTCTCGGCCATACCGCGAGCTACGGGAGCATCGGGATTGAGCGCACGTGCGCGGAACTCGGCGAGAGCCTCGCGGTCAACGAGAGGAGCGAGGTCGTCATTTTCGAGCGCCTCGATTTTCTGTATTTCGTGGCTGGTACGGAATCCGTCGAAGAAGTTGACGAAAGGTACGCGGCTCTTGATAGTCGCGAGATGAGCAACACCTGAAAGGTCCATTACTTCCTGTACGGAGCCTTCAGCCAGCATTGCGAAGCCGGTCTGACGTACCGACATCACATCCTGATGGTCGCCAAAGATGCTCAGAGCGTGGCTTGCAAGTGTACGGGCCGAAACATGGAACACGCACGGAAGCAGCTCGCCTGCAATCTTGTACATATTGGGAATCATCAGCAGTAAGCCCTGCGAGGCAGTATAGGTGGTAGTAAGCGCACCGGCCTGGAGCGAACCGTGTACGGCACCTGCCGCACCGGCCTCAGACTGCATCTCCTGTACGAGAACAGTTTCGCCGAAGATGTTTTTACGACCGGCTGCAGCCCACTCGTCGACATATTCTGCCATTGTCGATGAAGGCGTGATGGGATATATGGCAGCCACTTCCGAGAACATGTAGCTCACATGAGCGGCGGCCTGGTTTCCATCACAGGTCAGGAATTTTTTTTCTTTACTCATAACTGTGTATCTAAATTTTGGAAATTTATGGATTCTATCTGTATATAGGATGATGGTCAAATCTACTGTAAAGGTGGTGGCACCGGACTGCCCCGTATAGGGCGATGAGGGACACTACGATATATCAGTCTGGAATAGCACTCTGCGAGGAGAGCTGGCTCCAGTCACATGCCGGCAGACAAAACCACCACACCTGTTTGCGGCAAAATTACTCAATTTAGCCGAACCGTCCAAATTTTATCAAACTGTGTTTTTCAGTTTTTACAGACTTTATGATTATAGTCTGCAAGTAGCGTGTCGGCAAGTTGAACAAAATGCCACCGCTGTGACGTTTAATATCAAAATCCTAATAACATAAGAAATACATCTTGCTGAGAAAAAAATACCGCGTGTCGCTTCATTTTCATTAAAAAATTTTTTACTTTTGCGATGAAACTGCAAGTCTGCCCGTTTTCTTCACTCCGAAAGAACTGACAATCTTACCCGATACCGCGATAAAAACATCAATTCTCACACCCTATATAGATTATTAAACCACCTCATATACACTTGGTCATGAACGACAACAACGCTAAGACACACTACGACGTGATTGTGATAGGCGGAGGTGCCACAGGCGCCGGGACTGCACGCGACTGCGCCATGCGTGGACTGAAGACGCTCCTCGTCGAACGTTTCGACTTTACCGCCGGCGCAACCGGACGCAACCACGGCCTGCTGCACAGCGGCGCCCGCTATGCGGTGACCGATCAGGAATCGGCAACAGAATGCATCAAGGAGAACATGATTCTCCGCCGTATCGCACGCCACTGTGTGGAAGATACCGGAGGACTTTTCATCACTCTCCCGGAGGACGACCTTGCATATCAGAAGACATTCATCGAGTCGTGTCTGAAAGCCGGCATCAACGCAGAAGCCATCGACCCCAAGGATGCCATCCGCATCGAGCCCGCTGTAAATCCCAACCTCATCGGAGCCGTAAAGGTACCTGACGGAGCTATCGACCCGTTCCGTCTGACCGTTGCCAATGTAGTGGCTGCACGCCAGAACGGAGCCGATGTACTTACCTACCATCAGGTAATCGACTTTGAGCGCGAAGGCAACCGACTCACCGGCGTAAAGCTGCGCGACACACGCACCGGCGAGGAACACACAGAGCATGCCGACCTCATGATCAACGCCGGAGGCATATGGGGACACAACATCGCGTCGCTCGCCGGAATCACCATCAACATGTTCCCGGCCAAGGGCGCTCTGCTTATCTTCGGCCACCGTGTCAACAATGTGGTAATCAACCGATGCCGCAAGCCGGCCGATGCCGACATCCTCGTACCTGGCGATACCATATCGCTCATCGGCACGACCTCGTCGAGAGTGCCCTACGACCAGATCGACAACATGGAAGTGACGCCCGAGGAGGTCGACGTGCTGCTGCGCGAAGGCATCAAGATAGCTCCGGCCCTGGCATATACCCGCATATTGCGCGCTTATGCCGGAGTAAGACCTCTGGTGGCCGCCGACAACGACCCGTCAGGGCGCTCGATATCACGCGGCATCGTATGTCTGGACCATGCTGTACGCGACGGCGTAGAGGGATTCATCACCATCACCGGCGGCAAGCTGATGACATACCGTCTGATGGCTGAATGGGCCACCGACATGGCCATGAGAAAACTCGGCAAGGAAGGCGCATGCACCACGGCCGAAGTGCCGCTGCCAGGCTCGGAACTTGACAACAGCTATGGGAAAGAACCGGAATTCACCCACCACCACGCACATACCATCTCGCTGCCTGTTGGACAGAAGGCAGCCGAAGACCGCCACGGCACACTTAGCTCGCAGATTGAATTCAACAGTCTGGAGGATGAAGCCGTAGTGTGTGAATGCGAGCAGGTGAGCGTAGGCGAAATCAAATATGCCATCGACCACCTTCAGGTAGGCAACCTCATCAATCTCCGCCGACGCACACGCCTCGGAATGGGCACATGCCAGGGCGAGCTCTGCGCATGCCGCGCCGCCGGACTGCTCGTCAAGGCCAACAACTGTGCCGACCGCACCCTGCGCGACCTGTCATCGTTCATCAACGAGAGATGGAAAGGCATGTGTCCCGTGTCATGGGGCGAGACCCTGGTAGAGGGACAGTTCATGTCGTGGCTCTACGAGGGGGTATGCGGTATCGACAAGATAGCCCTGCCGGAGGATGTAATCGATACAAAATAATCCTCACACAACCATTCCAGACTATAACCAAATTCAGCCAACTGCATATACATGAGATACGATACCATAATAATAGGCGGCGGCATGGGCGGCCTCATCACAGGCATAAGCCTGCTGCGTCAGGGGCAGAAAGTGGCCGTGATTTCAGCCGGACAGAGCGCATTGCACTTCAACTCGGGCTCGTTCGGACTGTACGGACACCATAACGGCGAAGATATCACCGACAATCCCCTCGACTACATAAAAGGGCTCCCTGAGACACATCCCTACAGCAAAGTCGGAATCGACAATATCATCAAGTACATCCCGCAGGTCAAGCCGCTTTTTGAAGAAGTCGGCGTAACCCTCCACGGCGATGAAAAGCGCAACCACTACCGACTCACCCCGATAGGGATGTTCAAGCCGGCATGGCTGTCAATGGAAGGATACGCTACCGCCGACAGCACCGCACCACTGTCGTGGGGAAAGGTACTCCTTATAAATATACAGGGATACCTCGACTTCTATCCACAGTTCCTGTCAAGCGGCCTTGAGAAAGCCGGGCTTAAGGTCGAGTCGCGCACTTTCACCCTCGACAGCCTCCAGCATCTGCGCAAGAGCGCCACAGAGATGCGTGCCACCAATATAGCCCGTGTGCTCGACGGCAACGTGCTCCGCGACGTAGCCCACCATATCAACCGCTTTGTCGACGAGACCGACGCCACCACCGTAATCATGCCGGCGGTAATCGGCATGTTTGACGAGTCGCCCATCAGACTGCTCCAGCAACAGGTGAAAGTGCCTGTAAAGTTCATTTCTACCATACCTATGTCGGTAGGAGGAATGAGAGCGCAGATGAAACTGCGCACGTGGTTCCATCAGCATGGCGGCACATACCTGCTTGGCGACATCGTGACCCGCGGCACAATAGATGGGAGCCGCGTAAAGGAGATATACACAGCCAACCTTGCCGACATGCCTCTGGCAGCCGACAACTTTGTAATCGCATCGGGCTCATTCCTGAGCCATGGCCTGGAAGCCAACCCCGACACCGTATATGAACCCATATTCGGACTTGACGTCGTGGCCGACCCCAACCGCCCGCAATGGTGCGACCCCGACCTCTACAAGGAACAGCGTTTCGAACATTACGGCATAGCTACCGACAGCTCGCTCCGCGTAAGCCACAAGGGCACTACACTCGACAACCTGTTTGCAGCAGGCGCCGTAATCGGCGGTTGCAATGCTCTAAAAGAAGAGTCGGGAGCCGGAGTGACACTGATGACCGCCTTTAAGGTAGCCGACCAGATATTAAACAGCAAGAAAGGAGGAAAGCAATGAGCACACCTGCAATAAATCCTGCTGAAGCCCACGTACAGTCGCTCAGCAACCCCTGCTATCAGGCAGCCAATATCAGCAACAACAACTTCGAGGACTGTATCAAGTGTACGATATGTACCGTATACTGCCCCGTGACTCCGGTAAATCCCGACTTCCCCGGACCGAAACAGGCCGGACCCGACGGCGAACGCTACCGCCTGAAGAAACCGTTCTACTACGACGAGGCCCTGAAATACTGTCTCAACTGCAAGCGATGTGAAGTCGCGTGCCCCTCCAACGTGCGCATCGGCGACATCATACAGTCGGCCCGTCTGCACTACAGCAAGAAAAAGCCGTCGCTCCGCGACAAGATGCTCGCGTCGACCGACTTTGTAGGCACCATGGCCACTCCGTTCGCCCCAATCGTCAACGGAATGCTCCATCTCAAGCCCATGAAGGTTGTGCTCGACAAGGTGATGGGCATCGACAAGCACCGTCAGTTCCCCTCCTACAGTCATACGACATTCACATCATGGTTCAAACGCCATGCCGCCGACCAGAGCCGCTACCCCAACCAGGTAAGCTACTTCCACGGATGTTATGTCAACTACAACTATCCTCAGCTTGGCAAGGACTTCGTGACAGTAATGAACGCTCTCGGCTATGGCGTAAACCTTCTCGACAAGGAGAAATGCTGCGGTGTGGCCAAAATCGCCAACAACCTGGTGGATGCGGCAAGACGCGACGCCAACATAAACCTGGAGTCGATACGCAAGTCGGTGGCCAAAGGCCGGGAAGTGCTTACCACCAGCTCGACATGCACGCTTACCATGCGCGACGAGTACCATCACATACTTGACATCGACACTCATGACGTACGCGACCATATACAACTCGCCACACGGTTTGTATACAACCTCCTCGACAAAGGTAAGGTCAAGGTGGCTTTCCGCCCCGGATTCAAGCGCAGAGTCGCATACCACACACCGTGTCACATGGAGAAACTCGGCTGGGCCATCTATTCGACATCACTGCTGAAAATGATACCCGGACTGGAATTCGTGCCCCTGGAGTCGGTATGCTGCGGCATCGCCGGAACCTACGGATTCAAGAAAGAGAATTACAACTATTCCCAGCAGATAGGCAATGCCCTCTTCGAGCAGATAGCCCATGCCGGAGTCGACAGCGTGGCCACCGACTGCGAGACCTGCAAATGGCAGATTGAGATGTCGACAGGAGTACATGTCGACAACCCTATAAGCATATTTGCCGAAGCTCTCGACATTGAGGCCACACGCCGCCTCAACGGATTGTAAAACATTACCTACAGGGAGAAAGCAGTGTCTGCGACATCTGCCTTCTCCCTGTATAACATACCACCTTCAATCATACCCTTAACCATTTAACCGGAAAAAACACTTTCTATCAATGGAAAAGAACAACATTTATGCGTCTTGGGATCCTGATGTAGCCAAACGCTTCAAATCATGGCAATTGCGTACTATCATCGTATCGATGGTAGGATATGCCATCTACTATTTCGTACGCAAGAACTTCTCGCTTGCTATGCCGGGCCTTACGGCACAGTACGGAATCTCCAACACCAGTTTCGGTATCGTAATCGGTATCGGCTCACTCATCTACGGTTTCTCACGTTTCGCCAACGGATTTATCGTCGACAAGTTCAGTGCACGCACCATCATGGCCATCGGCCTGCTGCTGTGCGCGCTCAGTAACTTTGCCTTCGGCTGGGGAGTAAATATCTCGGCATGGATAACAGGAGTGTCGGATGGACCCGACCTAATCAATATGCTCATATTGGTGATGGGTATCACAATCGTGCTTAACCAGGCATTCCAGGGTGTCGGCTATCCTCCGTGCGCACGTCTGTTGCCATGCTGGATACATCCCTCGGAACTCGCCACCAAGATGTCGATATGGAACACCTCCCACTCCATCGGCGCCGGAGCTGCCGTAATCGCCTGCGGCTATATCATGGGCTCGATGGGTACCGACCTCAGCAACAATCCTGAAATCATCAACCGTGTGGCCGCCAACCTTAAGCTCGACCCGTCGACCGCCGAAGGCATGAACCAGATACTCCAGTATGCCCAGCACTGGGATGCTTGGCAGTGGTGCTTCTGGATTCCCGCTGTAATCGCCGTATTCGGCGCCGCGTGGCTGTATTTCGGTCTACGCGACGACCCTCAGTCGGTAGGCCTCCCCGAACTCCCCGGCACAAAGACCGGCAAAAGCACTGCCTCCGGTGCTAAAAACCCCTCTTACGGCCGTTTCCTCAAGGTGATGGTATGGACCAACCGCTGGATCTGGACTCTCTGTATCGCCAACGTGTTTGTATATGTGATGCGCATGGGTATCCTCGACTGGGGTCCAAAGTTCCTTACCGAATCGCGCGGCATGAGCATCGAGGCAGCCGCATGGTCAGTAGCCGTATTTGAATTCTTCGCCATCGTGGGCACTATCGCCGCCGGATGGGCAACCGACCATATCTTCAACGGAAAGGCCCACCGCATGTGCCTCGTATGTATGGCCGCAGCTGCAATATTCATGACCCTGTTCATCCTCTTCCCCAACATGCCGGTTGTAGGCTCCATCGCACTGCTCGCTGGCGCAGGATTCTTCATCTACGGACCGCAGGCGCTTATCGGTATCGGCTCGGCCAACCAGGCCACCAAAGAAGCTGCCGCCACAGCCAACGGACTGGCAGGCATATTCGGCTACGTAGGCTCGTTCCTGTCGGCAATAGGCGTAGGCATCATCGCCGACACCTATGGATGGAACACAGTATTCTATCTCATCATCGGAGTAGGCATACTCGGCGCGATAACATTCGCCACCATGTGGCTCGCTCCTCGCGACGGATACGCACGCTCCCAGGCTTTCTACGCTTCTGAGGCCAAGAACGTGGCTGAAGCCGAAGAAAACATAGCCCTCAACGGCAACGGACCGGCTAAAACCGACGAATAAATAAAAAAAGTGTATATTTTATGACCTCCGGTTTAGTACATCGAGCCTTTCGCGCATCATAATAATATACACTCACACTAAATACAATATCATCTCTAAATGAAACGCATTGCAATAATCAGCGCAGCTCTAGCACTCTTCGCCGGAGCGGTATCAGCCCAGGAAGTTGTAGCCCACCGTGGCTACTGGACTGCTCCCGGCTCGGCGCAGAATTCAATCAGATCGCTTGTAAAAGCCGACTCGGTAGGAGTATACGGCTCTGAGTTTGACGTATGGATGTTGGCCGACGGACAGCTTGTCGTAAACCACGACCGCAAATTCAAGGGAGCACATTTCGAAAAAGACTCCTATGCCAAGGTGCAGCAGATACGCCTCGACAACGGTGAGACCGTGCCCACCCTCGACGAATACCTCGCCGAATGCTCCAACCATCCCAAGACCCGTGTGGTACTCGAGATGAAGTCGCTCATGGACCCCTCGCGCGAAGACGAGATGGCCGCAAAGATTGTCGACGCGCTGAAGAAGTATAATCTGCTCAAACGCACCGACATCATAGCATTCTCCATCAACGCCTGCATGGCATTCAAGAAACTGCTCCCCGTAGGAGTGCCTATCTACTATCTCGACGGCGACCTCGCTCCGAAAAAAATCAAGAAGCTCGGCCTCGCCGGCATGGACTACTCGATAAAGGCTCTGCGCGAGCATCCCGAATGGATCAAGGAAGCCCAGAAACTCGGACTGAAAGTCAACGTATGGACTGTCGACGAGCCTGAGGACATACAGTTCTTCATCGACCACGGCGTCGACTACATCACCACCAACTATCCGGAAAGAGTACAGAAGATGCTTGCCGACAGCAACAAAACCACCAAGACTTCCAAGAAAAAGAAGAAATAAACCCCTACGACGCTACGTTATAGGAGAAGAGCGTGTTTAATCCGTTAAACACGCTCTTCTCTCAGATATACCTACACCCTTCTAACATCCGCCCCACCGTATGGAACAAGTCCTGACCCCCTTTGCCCGTCCTCTTTACATCATGACCAAGCCTGCCGGATCGGCATGCAACCTTGCCTGCAAATACTGCTACTACCTCGAGAAGAAAAATCTCTACAAAGACGCATCGGCCGACCGCAGGCATATCATGTCCGACGACATGCTCGAGCGATTCATAAAGATGTATATCGAGTCGCAGTCTATGCCGCAGATTCTATTCAGCTGGCACGGCGGCGAGACCCTCATGAGGCCTCTGTCATTCTATAAAAAGGTAATCGAGCTACAGAGAAAATATGGCGGCGGACTGGTAATCGACAACTCCATCCAGACCAACGGCACACTGCTTACCGACGAGTGGTGCCGCTTCTTCAAGGACAACAACTGGCTTGTAGGCGTCTCGGTCGACGGCCCGCAGGAATTTCACGACGAGTACCGCCGCAACAACATCGGAGCGCCATCGTTCCACAAGGTGATGCGCGGTATCAACCTGCTGAAAAAACATGGTGTCGAATGGAATGCCCTGGCCGTGGTCAACGACTTCAACGCCGACTATCCGCTCGACTTCTACCACTTCTTCAAGGAAATCGAGTGCCGCTACATACAGTTCACCCCCATTGTCGAGCGCATCATACCCCACACCGACGGCCGCTCCCTGGCATCGCCGATGGATGCTCCCGAAGCACCCCTGGCCGACTTCTCGGTATCGCCCGAGCAGTGGGGCGAATTTCTGTGTACCATCTTCGACGAATGGGTCAAAAACGATGTCGGCCAATACTTCATCCAGCTGTTCGACTCCACGCTTGCCAACTGGGTCGGCGTACAGCCGGGTGTATGCACCATGGCGCGCACCTGCGGCCATGCCGGCGTGATGGAATTCAACGGCGACGTATACGCCTGCGACCACTTTGTATTTCCCGAATACAAGCTCGGCAACATCCGCGAAAAGACACTCGTCGAGATGATGTACAGCGAGCGCCAGCAGAAATTCGGCACCGACAAATACGACCGTCTACCCGGCCAGTGCCGCCGGTGCAAATATCTGTTCGCCTGCAACGGCGAATGCCCCAAAAACCGATTTGCCGTAACCGCCGACGGCGAGCCTGGACTCAATTATCTCTGCGAAGGCTACCACAGATTCTTCGAGCATGTCGCACCCTACATGGACTTCATGAAAAACGAGCTCGACAACCAGCGGCCACCATCCAACGTGATGAATGTGCGATTCTGACATTAATATTATTAAACATTCTCTTAGCATATCGGCGTTCTGAATAGTCATATATAATATATCTATACGATTCTCTAACCAAAAACCAATCCTGAAAACAATGCGAAAATTCTCCTGCTTCGTATCGGCCATGCTGGCCGGCGCAGCCTGGATGGCCGCCCAGTCCAAGCCCAACGTAATCGTTGTGCTTGCCGACGACCTCGGCTTCGGCGACGTAAGCGCCTATGGCTCAAAGACTATCAGCACACCCAACATCGACCGTCTCGCTCGCGGAGGCGTATGCTTCAACAACGCCTACGCCACATCGGCCACATCCACTCCAAGCCGCTACGCACTTATGACCGGCATGTACCCCTGGAAAAACCCCGATGCCAAGATTCTCCCGGGCGACGCACCTCTGATTATCCGCGAGGATGAGTTCACACTACCCAAAATGATGCGTCAGGCAGGATATGCCACCGGAGCCATCGGAAAATGGCACCTCGGCATGGGCAAGGGAAAAATCAACTGGAACGAGACCGTAAAACCCGGAGCAAACGAAATCGGATTTGACTATTCATGTCTGATTGCCGCAACCAACGACCGTGTGCCTACCGTATATATTGAAAACGGCGACGTGGTGGGCCTCGACAAAAACGACCCCATCGAGGTCGACTACGAGAAAAACTTCCCCGGAGAGCCCAACGCCATCGACAACCCCGAAATGCTGCGCATGAAGTGGCATCACGGACACAACAACTCAATCGTCAACGGCATACCTCGCATAGGCTTCATGAAAGGCGGCCATGCCGCACGCTGGCGCGACGAGGATATGGCCGACTACTTCGTAGGAAAGGTCAAGGACTATATCACCGCACATGCCGACGCACCGTTCTTCCTCTACTACGGACTTCATGAACCCCACGTGCCGCGCGCTCCCCACGAACGCTTTGCCGGCGCCACAACCATGGGACCCCGCGGCGATGCAATCGTCGAGGCCGACTGGTGTGTCGGTCAGCTTATCGACCACCTCGAGAAAGAGGGCATACTCGACAACACCATGATTATCTTCTCAAGCGACAACGGACCCGTGCTCCAGGACGGATACTTCGACGAGGCTGTCAAGAAAGTCGGCGACCACAGCCCCACGGGCGGACGCCGTGGCGGCAAGTACAGCCTCTTCGACGGCGGCACACACATACCCCTGTTCGTCTACTGGAAAGGACATATCGCCCCGCTCAACTCCGACGAATTCGTATGCCAGATGGACCTCCTCCCCTCGCTCGCCAGGATGGTAGGCGGTAAAGTCCCCGCCGGACTCGACGGAATAGAGACACTCGACGCATTCATGGGCAAAGGCGCATCCAACCGCAAAGACCTCGTAATCGAAGCCAAGAGCAAGGTAGCATTCCGCACCGGCCCCTGGGTAATGATACCCCCCTACAAAGGCAAAGCCCGCAACGTCACCGGCAACGAGCTCGGCAACCTGAAAGAATACGCCCTGTTCAATCTCATCGACGACCCCGCCCAGCTCACCAACGTAGCCGACAAATATCCCGAAGTGCTCGAGGACCTCAAGAAGCGTCTCGCCGCACAGACCGAAGGCAAGATTGTCAACAACATCGGCCAGAAGTAACGACACACACATATAGCCGCATCTGCGGCCTGCACTACATTCCCCCCCCGGAGTGATGGTTATGACAACCGTCGCTCCGGGGATTTTTATCTCCTTCTCGTAGCGCGGGCATAAAAGCAATCGGTTTCGTACACAAAAATTAACTTTATTATCCTTAAAGGTTAATTATCTTTAATAAAATTAAATGGGTGAAATTCTGTTAATAATTAAATATTATATTTGCATTCACATGTGATTAAAATCTGACCATACCATTGGAAAAGTTTGCTATTAAGTCCTGACACCGACACTCGGAAAGTTAGTATTTAACTCCTTACTACACCTTCGGAAAAAGTTAGCCTTTTAAATCCCTGATCACCTTAAGTAATTTTGCCATAAAATTCTAATATTAATCCATATCACAATTTAACTTGCATGATAACACGTCTGCTAATTTCTGCGTTAATGCTGCTTCCGCTTATCGGCTGGGCACAAAATCCCATGACCGTGACAGGAACAGTCTTAGATGGCACTGACGAACCGCTGATTGGCGTCAGTGTAATGGTCAAAGGCACATCCAACGGTACTGCCACAGACTTCGACGGTAACTTCTCTATCAAGGCCGCTAAAGGAAACACTCTCGTGTTCAGCTACATCGGCTATGCCTCAACTGAGATTAAAGTTGAAAACGACCAGCCACTCCACGTAGTCCTCAAGGAGGACAGCAAGATGCTCGACGAGGTGGTTGTGACCGCCCTCGGTATCAAGCGTAAAGAATCTTCACTCACCTATGCCACCCAGGAAATCAAAGGCGACGACCTTATGAAAGTACAGGACGCAAACTTCGCCAACGCCCTCAACGGTAAGGTATCCGGTGTCACCATCACTCAGAGCGCCGGTGGTGCCGGTGGTACTTCCAAGATTCTTCTCCGCGGTAACAAATCGGTAATGGGTAACAACAGCCCGCTTATCGTTGTCGACGGTATACCTATGACCAACCAGGTAGGCAAGTCGGCCGAGTCCAACTGGGACAGCGGTAGCGGTCTTGGCTACTCAGGCTCTTCCGAAGGTGGCGACGCCCTCTCGCTCATCAACCCCGACGACATCGAGAGCATCAACGTGCTCAAGGGCGCCAACGCTGCCGCACTCTACGGCTCCGCTGCTGCCAACGGTGTGCTCATGATTACCACCAAGAAAGGTAAGGAAGGATCTATCAGCATCACTGTAAACTCCAACGTAACCTTCGACAAGCCCCTCTCTACTCCCGAGCTCCAGAACGTATACGGCTCGAAAATCAATGTAAACCCCGCTACCGGCGAGGCTATCAACATGCCGCTCGGAGCATGGGGCAAGAGAATCGGCACATACACCGAAGCCGAGCTCGCATATGCCAACGCAAAACTGCGCAATTCTTCGTCTGACCACGTCAACGACTTCTTCCGCACCGGCACCACCTGGAACAACTCGGTATCAATCTCCGGAGGTACAGAGAAAGTTCGCTCATACTTCTCGTATGCCAACTCCAACTCCCAGGGTATGATGCCCAACAACTCCTACAACCGTAACACTTTCTCATTCCGCCAGAACTACAATCTCATCAACAACAAGCTGAAGATTGACGTTTCTATCAACTACGTATCCGCCAAAAACAAGAACCGTCCCGGCGGCGGCACCGTGATGAACCCCCTCTACGACCTCTACCGTGTGCCCGGCAACATCGACATGGACTACTACAAGAACAACTATGTCAACTGGAACGGACAGTGGGAGTCTAACGACATCTCTTATCTCGACAATTCAGGAAAGACTGTAATCGGCCGTACAATGCTCGAAGGTCCCCAGCAGATCTGGGCCTACCCGATGGCCGGCAACAACAACCCCTACTGGCTCACAGGCATGAACCGCGGCCAGCAGACTGAAGAGCGCGTCTACGGTTCGGCAGTAGTAAGCTACCAGATTATCGACGGTCTGATGGTACAGGCTCGTCTCAATATCGACCGCTCCAAGTTCCAGGGCGAAAGCAACCGCTACGCCACCACACAGAACGTAGCCCAGATGGAAGACTTCGGTATCTACGGCCAGGACATCTATTCAAGCAACGACTGGTATGTCGACGTAATGGCAAGCTACAACAAGACATTTGCCGAGGCCCTCTCCGTATCGGCATCTACCGGTTGGGTAGGCCACACCGTAAAGGGTACCACTCAGAAAATCTGGACACAGGCCACATACTTCGAGCCTCTCCAGATGCGCGGAATGCCTACTCTCGTCAACTACTTCGACCCCACCGCACGCTGGTCGGGCGGCAATGGCGCAAGCTACAGCAAATCATCCAACTGGGATAAGGGCTGGTTCTTCACCGGTCAGGTAGGCTGGAAGGACATGGTTTACCTCGAAGGCAGCTACCGTATCGACTGGTACCGCGCGTTCAAGCAGTTTGCCGACCGTGGCACTTCCGACCACTACGGCTACTGGTCACTCGGCGCCAACACCCTCGTTCACCGCTATCTCACACTCCCCGAGGTAATCACCCACCTCAAGCTCCGCGCCTCTTACTCTGAGGTAGGTAACTCTATCCCCAACGAAGTGTTCGCCAAGGGTTCGGCCAACCTCGCCACCGGCGCAGTCGCTACCACTACCTACGGCTACTTCGACAACCCCCTCCCCGAAAAGTCCAAATCATTTGAGGCCGGTTTCGACATCTCGCTCTTCAACAGCAACCTCAACTGGGACCTCACCTACTACAACACCAACCTTACCAACAGCTACTTCATTGCAGCTACCACAGGCGGTAAGGCCAAGCCCGTCAACACCGGTTCAATCCGCAACCAGGGTATCGAGACCTCTATCTCCTACAACATCCTCGCCGGTCGCGACTGGATGTGGAAGACAGGATTCAACGTTGCCTACAACGACAACAAGATTGAAAAGACCTTCAAGGACGAGCAGGGCAACCCCTCAAAGATGGAGCAGCTCATCGCCAACGGCTCTATCGCCGTACGCTATGAAGAAGGTGGTTCCTACGGCGACATCTACGCTCTCGACTTCCGCCGCAACGCCGACGGCTCGATCTACATCGACCCCCAGGCCGGTACACCCGTCAAAGGCACATCCTACGTATACCTCGGCAACATGAACTCCAAGTGGAACCTCGGCTGGTCAAACACCGTTCGCTGGAAAGACCTCTCGCTCTACTTCCTTATCTCAGGCCGTATCGGCGGTAAGTTCATCTCCCTCACCGAAGCCTACCTCGACCAGGCCGGTATCTCAAAGCGCACTGCCGACGCTCGTCTCGCCTACGAGGCCAACCCCGAGAAGCTCACATGGGTATCGGCCGACGGACAGACCCGCAAGCCCGGTATGTATGCCCACGGAACTCTCGTTCCCATCGAGGACTACTACAACACTGTAGGCGGCCAGCAGATTGCATCTGAGTATGTATACGACGCCACCAACTTCCGCCTCGGCGAGGTTTCGGTAAGCTATACCCTCCGCAACCTCTTCAAGGGTGCCATCAAGGGCCTCACTGTATCGGCTGTAGGTCGCAACCTCTTCTTCATCTACAAGGATTGCCCCTCCGATCCCGATATCGCCCTCTCTACCAAGAACGGTCTCGGCGCGTTTGACATCTTCAACATGCCCTCTGCCCGCTCCTACGGCTTCAACCTCAAACTCGAGTTCTAATCTCCACCCACACAGATTATTATAACAAATGAAACTGAATATATTAAAATACGCACTCGCGGCACTCCCACTGGTAACGTTCTCCGCATGTATGGATTTCGATACCCCGTCCGACGAGTTTAATAAAGAGACCGACGTAACCCTGCGTCCCGAGCCACTCCACGGCGATGCCGACAACCTTGAAATCAAGGATGTCGTATCTGAAGAAAGGTTCAAGGAAATCAAAAAAGAACTTAAAAACGATCTCAACATGCTTCTTACCGCCGAGTACTATCTCATGGGCGGTAAGGACGGCGAGAAGCCGGCCTCCCACCAGTGGCAGTATGTATATAGCCTCACCACCGACGCCTACGCAGGATACACAACCTGCGACCAGGACTGGGGCGGAAGTTTCCCCACCACCTACAGCTACAAGCGCGACTTCTGCGAGGGTCCTCACGGACGATTCCTCTCGATGAAGAACAATCTCGGCAACCTCCTCAACAACGACCTTACCAATGAAATGGTCGAAATCAAGGCTATCGCTCTCCTCCTCTTCGACTATGTGGCTCAGGAATGTACCGACATCTACGGTTCTATTGCATTCCAGGACCATAAGGGCAACAAGGAGACAAACCCCTTTACCTTCAACGACGGTTACACCATCTATACCTCCATCCTCAAGAACATCGATGATATCG
Organism: Muribaculum sp.; assembly: GCF_029051885.1. GTDB lineage: Bacteria > Bacteroidota > Bacteroidia > Bacteroidales > Muribaculaceae > Muribaculum. Next base: position 6,659 of record NZ_JAIDKI010000154.1, on the reverse strand, counting down.
TAGCCGTATTCGACAACTTCCCCAACCGTCCCGACTGGTATCGTGCTGAAATCAACAAGATACTCTTCGAGTCAGACGAGCTGACGCAGGATAAGCAGATTGAAACCTGGAAACGTTTTGCCAACTCTCTCAAACTCCGTATGGCAATGCACCTTGTAAAAGTCGACAAGGCTGAAGCCCAGAGACTGGCTGAAGAAGCTGTAGCATCGGGAGTTGTTGAATCAAAGGCTCAGGAAGTCGGCATGAACTCAATTACCGGCTTCATGAGCGCACACCCGCTCAAACAGATTATGTCGGGTTGGAATGACGTCCGTGTGAATGCATCGTTCGTAAGTATGCTCACCTCACTGCAGCATCCTTATATCAACTACATGATTGGCAAAAACACCGAAGACCTCATCAATACAGCCGACGGCTCTGTTACACCCGCAAACTCCGGAATCTACGGTCTGAGAGCCGGTATACGTATGAAGAGCGGACAGGCATACTATGCAAATGAGCGTGTGGCATACTCTCAGTTTGAGGGAGATGACTTCGAATGGATGCCTATCTACGCTATGAAGTGGGCCGAAGTCGACTTCCTCCGTGCCGAGGGTGCACTCCGCGGCTGGAGCATGGGCGGAACCGCACAGTCTTTCTACGAGCGTGGCATAAGAAATGCCGACTGTGGCGACCGTTTCGACATGCCTACAGGCAACTACGAGTCATATCTTGACGACTACATGCAAGTCGATAAAGCCGTACCCTACACTTTTGTCGATCCGATGGACCACAACAACGACATCGAGAGCGTGACAAAGATTGGCGTGAAGTGGAACGACTCCGACGACAACGAGACCAAGCTCGAGAAAATCATCACCCAGAAGTATATCGCCATCTTCCCCTACAGCTACGAGGCATGGACCGACATACGCCGCACAGGATATCCCAAGATTTTCCCCGTGCTCAATCCCAACCTTGGCGACGGCTCCCTCTCCGACGGTGACATAATCCGCCGTATGCCTCTCCCCCACGGCGACCTCCAGGCCGGTAAAGACGACATCGCCACAAGCGGTATCCAGGCTATCGGCGGACCCGACCTGCAGGCTACCCGCGTATTCTGGGACAAGAATGAACCAAACTTCTGATAATCCCAGATTAACCTGAAGATAAATTCACCGCCCCTGTGGGGGTTACCTCCGCAAGGGGCGGTGAACAACATATCTTAAATCTTAAACCAATCTATTTTAACTAAATCATTAAACCAACATGAAAAGATCTTTTCTTCTGAGTCCGGTATTTCTGACTCCGTTGGTATTCGCAAGCCCTCTTATGGCTCAAGAATCTTCGGAGACTATCTTCGACCAGGCTCCCTGGGCGAATGAGCAGGTGCTCGAGCTTTTCTCTAAAGCATGGGACGAAGGCCGCAACTACCCGACAAAGGCTGAGTTCGAAGCTATCGGTCTGACTTTCGACCTCGAATTCGTTCGTTCGCACTCTCGTCAGCGCGCTACCTACAAGGATGTCTCTAAGGATGTAGTAAGCGATATCAACCACGACCGTCGTCTCTGGTGTAACCTCCCCGCCGGCTACGGCAAGGGACTCGCAGGCTACCCCTCGACCCAGTTCGACCAGGACGTGTTCTCAATGTGGAACTATACCTCAATCTTCGGTTCTTGGAACTACGGCTTCCTCCAGGCTCCCGGTGCTTGGGTTGACGCCGCCCACAAGAACGGTACCCGCATCTATGGTGGTATCAAGTTCTTCGAAGGATGGAACGACGATGGCTCTGAAGGAGCATTCCTCAAATTCATCTCTACCAAGAATGACGACGGCACCTACAAGTATGCCCGTGCATTCGTTAACGCTGCCGCTTTCTTCGGTTGCGACGGTTACAACTACAACTCTGAAGGCTCTACCTGGCGTGATACAGATTGGGTAAACTTCCATGCTGAAGTTAACAAAATCGCCAAGGAACTCAACATCGAAGGTTTCGGTATCGGCCAGTACACACAGCAGCCCAACGTTACCGATTCAAATATCGGCTATATATATGGAGATGCTGAAAAGGGTAAGATTTTCGACTGTATGCTCAACTACTCAGGCAACAAGCTCGCTTACCGTTATGTATCAAGCTCGCTTAATGCCATCGAAAAGGCCGGTCTGAGCACTGAGGATGTATATCAGGGCCACTGGCTCGTTGGTCTCGCCAACGACTACTGGAAAGAGATGAATACAGAGACTGCCAAGGCAATGAACATCTGTATCTGGGGTGAGCATGACCAGAGCCGCTTCTTCCAGTTCCGCGTAGGATCAAGCCCCACAAATATCCAGGAGAACTATCAGCTCCTCCTCGAGAAGGCTTTCTCCGGTGCAAACCGCAACCCGCTGGAACGTCCCGCAATCTCCAACTCATGGGGTAGCTTCCAGGTAGCTGATGCTTCCAAAGTCGACGAGCAGCTCAACGCTTCTCCCGGTTTCGCTTCTATGTTCCCCGAACGTACCGCTGTAGGTGGCAACCTCCCCTTCGAGACTCACTTCAACCTCGGTAACGGTGAAAGCTACTTCTACAATGGTAAGGTAACCAACGGTTCTTGGTACAACATGTCTATGCAGGACATCGTGCCCACCTACCGCTGGCTCGTTACCGCTAAGGACGACATGAAGACATACGCCAAAGATATCGACGTGCGCTTCACCCACGAAGACGCTTATGTAGGTGGTTCTTGTATCCGTCTCTCAGGCGCTACAACTGCCGGCAACGACATCGTGCTCTACCGCACAGCCCTCAAGGCTTCTGCCGGCAACGTTAAGGTTAACCTCGCACTCAAGGGTGCCGCAGGTGCTACCAACCTCGCCGTTATCCTCAAGAAAGAGGGTGCCGACAACTGGATTGAAGTTCCCGCAGGCGAACTCGCAGGCACAACCTGGGAAACAAAGAGCCTCAATGTATCCGGTATCGCCAAGGGTGATGTAATCGAGTACATCGGTCTCCGCGTCAACTCTGCCGCCGAAGGCTACAAGATGCTCGTTGGCAAGCTCAACATCTCCGACGACTTCACCGTAGCTCCCGCTCCTCTCAAGGACAACTCTCTCATCGTAGAGGTTAAGGAAGAGACTACCAAGTCGCTCTCTGTTAAGCTCAACTGGGAGCCTGCTTTTGAGGGTTACACCACCTCTATCGACAAGTTCGGTATGGTATACAACGACGAGATCAACATTGACCACTTCGAAATCCTCTACAAGGAGGGTCAGAATGGCCGCGTGAAGGAAATCGGCCGTACTTCTCAGTGGGCTACCTACGTAGGTAACATCCCCATGACTCAGACCACCAACGCTTTCGTAGGCGTACGTGCTGTCTCTGTCGACCTCAAGTCGTTCTCTCCCGTACAGTGGGTTGAAGTACCCCACTCTGCAGGCGAGCTCCCCGAACCCCAGGTAGAAGATCCCTACGGACGCAGCTGGATGTCGTCAATCGGTAACGCTCCCAACGCTGACGACTGCGTAGCCAAGATTTGGGTTGAGAAAGTTATTACCGAAGGTGCTACCCAGGACCTCAACTACGTTGTAACTCAGAACCCCCTCCTCGGTGTTTCTACCGACCAGTACTACTTTGCTGCTGACCACAAGCTCATCGTAAACCAGGGCCAGAAGATTAAGATGCAGTTCAAGGGCTATGCCTCAACTGACGGTTCTTGCCTCAAGTATGACTTCATCTATCCCTATCTTGATTACGATGGAAACTACTCATTCCTCGACGCTGACGAAGTACTCGGTCAGTTCGGTAAGATGAATGCCGGTACTGCAGAAATCGTAGATCCGGGTCTGACCATCGAATTCACTGTTCCCGAAGACGCTCACATCGGCGAATCTCGCCTCCGTATCGTAGGCTCTGACGCCTGGACTCCTCACCCCGGTCCTACAGGTGGTACAGTTAAGGGCTATTCTATCGACTTCCCCGTTGAAATCCAGGGTACAAACGATGACCGTAAGCCTGCTCAGACTTACAAGGATCTCCAGGATCAGGGCGAAGCTGACGAACCCGAAGGCCTCGGCGGTGGCAGTGGCTCTGCTATCGAAAACATCGGCGACGACGCTACTATGTCTACCGTTAAGGTTATCGGTGGTGTAGCTTACTTCACCAATGTTGACAAGGCTTGGTTCTACGACATGAACGGCCGTTGCGTTGAGTTCGTAAACAATGCAACTTCTGTCGACCTCAGCGGTCTCGCTTCCGGCGTTTACGTTGTGAAGATGCAGAACGGTCAGGTTGCACGCTCAGCCAAGATTGTAAAATAATAATAACGGTTTAACTACTACATCCGACATTAGTCCGCGAAGGATTGATGTCGGACTTCCCAAAGCGGGCGGTTCCTTACGGAGCCGCCCGCTGTCATTATGCACCATAACCCCGAAAAGCCGCAGACAAAAAAATTCACATTCCCATTTAGGGTATACCCCTTGCTCGGGCGTCATAATAAACGGGTGTATTCCACCCTGCCCGACCTTCACGTCTCATTCCATGGATATCAGCGACTCCAGACTGCTCACTCTGATGCAGCGCGGCGATACCGACGCGCTCGGGATGCTGTATGTCAGATATTCGGCTCGAGTGCGACACTTCGCCATGGGATTTCTGCAAGATGAAGGCGACGCCGACGACGTGACCCACGACGTATTCGTAAGCCTGTGGCAGCAGCGTGGCGAAATCTCCGACATCGAGTCGCTGAAAGCCTATCTATTCAGAATGACCCGCAACGCCATATTCTCCATATTCCGCCACCGGCGCATAGCGGAGACATATATGGCCGCGGCCATATACAGCTCGGAGGAGGCCTCCTCCGAAACCGAGGAAAAAATCACCACAACCGACCTGCTTGAGCTCGTGCAACTCACCATCGACTCAATGCCCGAACAGCGTCGCCGCATATTTACCATGAACCGCTTTGACCATCTCACCTACGACGAGATAGCCGGCGCCCTCGGCATAAGCCGCAAGACAGTCGAGTACCACATGAGTCAGGCGCTCGCCCGCCTGCGCAAGATATCGCGCCATATCAATCTGCTACTCTGACATATCACGTAATAATTTTTACGGCTTACTTAACCAAAAAAATTAAAAATTTTCGAAAAACACCTTAGGGTAAGCCCTCGGACTGTGCGTCCTACATATGTGACAGCGCCATGCTGTCGCCCATAACATACCACGTACTTTTCCAACTGTATAAATAACCCTATCTACAATGAAAACGCTGACCAAAGGGCTACTGTCCCTGCTTTGCATCGCCGCAATGACGGCATGCAGCGAAGACGATCCCGCTCCGGGTCCCGACAGCATGCACCTCTACACCACCGAGAGCACTGTCGACGCCACCGAGGGCCAAATCGGAGTCACAATAATCACCAACCGCAGCTGGACCGCCGTACCCCAGGCCGACTGGGTGAAGGCCACACCATCGGCAGGCGCCGAGAAAGGCATCCATGAAGTGGTGCTCTCCTACGAGGCCAACCCCGACAACACCCCGCGCAGCTGCAAGGTGCTCTTCTCCGGCGGCTCCTACACCGTCACCTATACACTCAACCAGAAAGCCAACTAAGCGCTAATAACCATGCCACTACAGATGTCTGATTGCCGGCGCATACTCGAAGGCGTGTTCTGCCGTCCGGATTTGCCCGAAGAGCTGCGCCACAAGTTCACCCGCTGGATGCTCGGCCATGAAAACGACCCGGTGCTGCGCCGGGCCATGCTTGAGATGTGGGCCAAGACGCCCGCCACGGCCGATGCGCCGTCGGCCGAAGGGCTGCGCCGTCTGCTCCACGAGGTGGACCCTCTGAGCGACAGTCAGACCCACGGCAAAGGATTCCTTCGCAGGATATACCGTCCGCTGGCGGCTGCCGCTTCCGTGGCGGCTGTGTTTGCGGCCGGATGGTTTGCCCCCGCATTGCTCGGTGAGGCCGGCGGAAACACTCCGCTTGCCACAACCATCCTGGTATCCTCTCCCGAGTCAAAAGGCCATTACATCCTGCCCGACGGCACTGAGGTGTGGCTCAACTCCGACAGCCGACTTAGCTACAGCAGCGACTTCAACCGCTCTGCACGCAAGGTGACGCTCGAAGGAGAGGCATACTTCGATGTGGCCCACGACGAGGACCGTCCGTTTACAGTTGCGCTCGACAGCCTGATGGTCGAGGTCACAGGCACCGCATTCGACGCCATCAACTATCCCTTCGCCCCGGTGCAGGTAGCTCTCAGGCGCGGCAGCGTAAGCGTGTCGGGCATAGGCGACGACATGGCCCTCAACATGACACCCGACCAGATTGTCACACGCATGCGCGGACTCTCCGACATATCAGTGGCACAGACCGAGAGCGAAAACTACTGCGGATGGATGGCACGCAAACTCACATTCGACAACCGCCGCCTGGCCGACATCATCACCAACATCGAGCGCCGCTACGCCGTAAGCATCGAGGTAGGCCCGGGCATAAATCTCGAAAAGCGCTTGTCGCTCACTATCGGCGACGAGACATTCCGGGAGACGGCATCACTGCTTGAGATGCTCCTCTCGGTCGACTTCGAGACCAACGGCAGCAACGTGACCATGCGCCACGCCCTCCGCAACTCATAGCACGGCGCCGGCACAGCCTCCCTCAGTCTCTAATACACATCTCCGAGCCCA
>NZ_JAIDKI010000153.1 GCF_029051885.1 Muribaculum sp. | reverse complement strand
TCCTTCGTCACATGTCGAAAATCGTCTCAAGCTATACGACCCTGGCGGCAACATTTATTATTAAACAAGCTCTAATACTTTTCCGCTACTTAAGAATGCGGAATTAAATATTAATAAGTAACTTTGCAGGGCAGCCGAATGAATTGTCGGGCTGCCCTGTTTTGTGTAGAGTAGGGGCGTATTCTGTTGTACCTGCAAATACACAAAATCGTCATTAGGCAACCGATAGCCCCTGTGCGGCTGGCGCAGAGTTTATAGGGTGCATATAAATCTATTAGTAGCTATCTGATTATATTTTTCTTGTATATGGCACAGAAACCGTCGATACCCAAAGGTACGCGCGATTTTTCTCCTGTAGAGATGGCGCGTCGCAATTATATATTCGATACTATCCGCGAAGTATTCCGCCTTTATGGATTCAGGCAGATAGAGACCCCGGCTATGGAAAACCTGTCGACACTGATGGGAAAATATGGCGAGGAGGGTGATAAACTTCTGTTTAAGATACTTAATTCAGGCAACTATCTGAAAGGGGCTGAGCGCGATTTGCTTAATGCCGAGGAGCCTTCCGGACGTCTTACCTCTCAGCTTTGTGAGAAAGGGCTGCGCTACGACCTTACAGTGCCATTCGCACGTTATGTCGTTATGCATCGCAATGAATTGCAATTGCCGTTCAAGCGGTTCCAGATTCAGCCGGTATGGCGTGCCGACCGTCCTCAGAAAGGACGTTATCGCGAATTCTATCAGTGTGATGCCGATATTGTTGGTTCTGACTCGCTGGTCAATGAGATTGAACTGTTGCAGATTATTGACGAGGTGTTCTCAAGGTTGGGAATACGTATAGCCATCAAGCTCAACAATCGTAAAGTGCTTGCCGGTATCGCCGAACTTATTGGTGCCCCTGACAAACTGATAGATATTACAGTAGCTATCGATAAGATTGATAAAATCGGCATCGACAACGTAGTGGCCGAACTGCGTGAACGTGGATTGTCGGATGATGCCGTTGAAAGACTTCGCCCGATACTTGCGATTTCCGGTTCGCTTGATGAACGCCTGTCAGCGCTGTCATCTTTGCTGGCTGATTCGCCTGTAGGAGCTGCCGGTGTCGACGAACTGCGTGTCGTTACTGCTGGTGTGACTGCTCTTGGTCTGAAGGCACAGCTCGACCTTGATGTGTCGCTTGCACGAGGACTCAACTATTACACCGGCACTATTATAGAAGTAAAGGCTCTTGATGTGCAGATTGGATCTATCACCGGTGGCGGACGTTATGACAACCTTACCGGGGTATTTGGCATGTCAGGTCTGTCGGGAGTCGGCATTTCGTTTGGTGCCGATCGCATATATGATGTCCTCAACACTCTTGACCTGTATCCAGAGAATACATCGGCTGCATCTAAAGTCATTTTCCTTAATCTTGGCGCGGGTGAATCTGCGGCATCTCTTAAGGCTGCAAAGATGCTTCGTGGCGCCGGTATCGCCGCAGAGGTTTATCCCGATTCGGTGAAGATGAAAAAACAGATGGCTTATGCCGATGCAATGCGCATACCTTTTGTCGCCATCATCGGCGAGACAGAACTTGAGGCAGGTACTGTGACGCTGAAGGACATGGAGGCCGGCACCCAGGAGTCGGTTGCCATGGCCGACCTTGTTGCACGGCTGTCGTAGTTGAATGGTATGACAATGCTCCCTTTCACTCTTAAGTTGCGTGGCCGCATAGTCGGGTTTGACCGTCCGCAGATAATGGGGATAGTCAACGTCACCCCCGACTCGTTCTATGCCGGTTCGCGTACCGAC
>NZ_JAIDKI010000152.1 GCF_029051885.1 Muribaculum sp. | reverse complement strand
ATAAAAATTACCCGATTCTCAACAAACCGGATAAGGGGACTTATGTCCTGAAATTTACATTAAATGAAAGAGCCGTGTCGGAATCTATGATAGAACAAAAGCGCCGGCATAATCAGATGACTATGCCGGCATAATATTGGGAACGGGGGTCTAAATTATCGCTCTACCTCATTACGAGTTTTTTCACGCAGGTATTGCCTGCCGCATCGGCGTAGCACACGATATTGACTCCGCTGACAGTGTCAGTAAGCCTTCGCCCATGTATATCGTATATGGCTACTATCTCAAGAGTGCCCGGAGCGTTGATTTCACTGATGCCCGACAGTCCGGGAGATGTCTTGGCTGAAAGGCCTCCGAACTCGTTTACAGCCTGCACGCCGTAGCTGTGGGCCGCAGTTTTGTCGGAATCAATTTCAACCGATGTCTCTATTGTAATGTCGACAACGTTGTCTCCGTCGGTTACAAGATAACATATGGCATAGTCTACCGGCTGCCAGGAGAGTGTGTTGCCTACAATGACTGGTGCAGGCGCCTCGCAAGCCTCGGTCTTTACAGCCGGCTGCCAGGCATCGGCGCCCGACAGCACATTGGCGAGAGTATAGCCGGCAGCCTCCTCATCTGTAAGATGATTTTTTGCAGTGCCGTACACACGCTCTCCCGATTCACGGTCGGTATAGTAATATGTGTCGCGGCGCTGCGACAGGTCAAGCAGATTGCCTTTGGCGTCGGTTGTGTTCCAGTCGGCCCATATTGCGGGGAGACCGCCCATTGTCTCATACCATCCGGCGGCGGGAATATTCACTTCGGCGCGGGTATTAAGGAATACGGTCTTGGGGAAATTGTGCCATGGACGTCCGAGCCATACGGTAGTCTTTGAAGGATCGCCGGGAGCAGTGATTGTGCAGTCGCGGAACACATATCCCCACTTCACATCCTTGCCGTGGGAAGGAGCGACGATAAATCCGCCCGAATTGCGGGTGATGAGCAGCGTGGTATTCTCCACATAGATGTCGCCGCTATTGTAGATGAAGTCGACAGCACCCTCTATGAGTGAGTTTTTCACATATGCGCGATAGGCCGACTTGCCGGGAGTAATCCATGTGTCCTGGTAGGAGAGCATGGCTACATTGTTGAAAATCGTGCGGTCGCCCGATGTATTGAGAGCAAGAGCCTGCGGACCGTTTTTCTGCTCGTGACCATATGAATTCTCAAGGGTGATGTTCTCAAACATGCAGTCGTTGGAGTTGACCACAACGGTAGCGCCCACGCTCACATGCACGGCATTTTCACCGCCGCATAGACGGTCGTCGAGTATCACAGTCTTGTCGCGGTCCTGGCCTATGATATGCATGAACGGCTTGGATGCAGGGATATCGACATGCTCTTTGTAGTTGCCGTTTTTCACGAAAATCAGCCATGGCTTTACACGTCCGGAGGGGGCACCGTCGATTGCGGCCTGCACTGTGGTATAGTCGCCCGAGCCGTCGGCAGCCACAATAGCGTCGTAAAGCCGTGCTTCAGGACGCACACGCTCCATTGTAGTAAACGAGATACTGAGAGCGGGAGCCGGATTTCCGCTACGGTCTGTAAGAGCGCCGGCAGGCATGGAAAATGTGTAGGTGGTGTTGTAAGCCAGACCGCTATAACGGAACACGGCACTCTTCCCCGATATTACCGGAGCAATGTCAACGCCATTGAGCGACGCCGATGCTGTTCCGGCTACTATTTTTTCGTCATAGGTAAGTACAATCGAGCCGTTGACCGAAGCACCGGTGGCTTTGTCGGCGGGGATACTCGACGTCAGCGTCGGAGCGACATTGTCGTCGGTAGCCATAGAAGATGCGAGCACATACACATCGGTTATCGCAAGGCCATCGTAGTCAGTCTCGTTGCCTACGAGTTCGGATTCGAAGTCGGGATACCATCGCACATACACGCGCTCGGCATTATCGGCCTCGGCAGGGAGGTCAAATTGGGTATCGGTCCATATGCGGTTGCCGGGCGATGTCTCGCCGAGTGTACTGTAATTCTTTCCGTCGGTGGAATATTGTACGAAAAAACGGCTGTAGGTATTATAGGAGCAGCTTAATGCCGATGCCACTTTCAGACCGGTATATCCTTTGGCCGAAAATGACGCTTCATAGAACAGACGCGAAGTGCGTACCTTCCATATGCGTGCGGCATATCTGCCGTTCTCGTCGCCACGGCTCACACCGCGCGAGAGCCACGACGAGGTCTCGCCATTTTCGTTGTGGAGCGACATCATGCCTGAATTGTCGCTTTCGGCCTTGAAGTCGGCGGCACGCTGCGAGGCGGGCTCGTCGTAGTGAAAGTCCCAGCCTACAATAAAGTCGTCGGCTGAAAAGGTGGCAGTCAGATTTTTGGCGCCGTCTATCTTTATCTCGCGCTCGGGCGATGTATTGTTGTCCTCCCAGTTGGTAAACGTGAGAATGCGGTTGCCGCTTGCCGACAACCGCACCTCGGTACCTTCTTCATAATACCTGACTCCGCCGACCAAATGCCCCTCGGGCGACACGGCCACCATGTAGTCGTTGGCGCCACCCTTTATTTCAAGATTGAGAGGATATATTGTCAGCACATCATATTCGGCGACAAGGCTCACATCTCTTCTGGCAGGAAATGTGTAAGGATTTTCAGTGGAAACGACTTTACCGTCGACGCTCCACCCTGTAAAACGGTATCCGAAATTCTCGGTGGCGGAGACTGTGACATCCACATCCTCATCGACAGTGGCGGTAGAGGGTGTGACTGTCACCGTGCCGGCCTCTGCTACCGACGGCACTGCGGAAATGACATACGACGGAACTGCGATTTCCGTGCCCGACACCTCGCCTTCGACCACCACATCATGCAGGGTTATGGTCTTGTTGTTGCCGAGCGATGCTATACCTATCGAAAGAGTCATTGTGTTCTTATACACGACCACACCATCGACGTCAAACTCAAACAGGCGCTGGCGTCCGTTGGCGTTGTCGTTGTTGCGCACGGGCTCAAGATTCGTCCCGAGCTCGGTAACAGCACCGTCGACATTAAGAAGGCAGTTTAGTTTACCTCCGTTTGTTCCGTTGCGCGTGCCATAGAACGACACTTTCTTAGGGCAGAATGTAATACCGTTCTTAGGCCTTACCGTGAAAGTGACGGATGCAGCGTCGGTGAATCCGCTCTGATTGTTTACCACAGGCTGATACATGGTGCCGGTACGGTCTACAGGCTTGCCGGTTCCTGCAACGGTAAGGTCGGAGCCTACTGCATAGCTTGTGAACGCAAAAGCGTCGCTCGACGTGTCGGCCGACGAGGGATTGTCCTTCCCCTTGTCGAGCGGCCAGGAAAGAGTGACTGACGTGGTGGAATTCTGCACATAACCGGTGAATGTCACGCCTGAGATACGCAGCATACCTGCATCCGAAGCGTCTTTAGTCCAGGGATATACGCGGAGTAGCATCGTCTCGCCCGGGGCAAGGTTGACAAGGTCGGCCGATACAGCGCTGTTCATAACGCCATCGGGCATGTCGGCGGGGCTGTAGAATGTGCGCGGATTGCCGAAACCGGGTTGTGCGGAGACACTGGCATGACACTGCATGGCATCGGTGCCCGCACCGGCTGCCTCGAGGGCCACACGGCTAATCTGCAACGATTTACCCTCCGGAGCCGTTATACCGAACTCGATGTAGCGTGTCGGCGACTCGTCGATATCGCCTGCGGGCCATCCGCTTGCGGGAGCGAGGTTGAGTGCTCCGCCCTCGTAGCCCTTGGCCTCAAGTCCGACGAGACGCATGGCCGACACTACAGCATCGCCATCGAGAGTATAGGCATCATCGGAAACAAGCGGCCAGGTAAGACTCACCGAACCACTGCCCGGGATTGGCACACCGACGGCAGAGAGCTGCGAAGTGGCCGATGAGTTAGAAGCCGTGGCAGTGAGTGTGCCCTCGATTGTGCCGGCCGACTTGAGTGACGTCTTCACATAGAATGTGCCGATGAGAGTGCCGCCGTCGTAGGAGAGGTCGATGCTTGATGTCCAACGCGACTTATCGGCAGAGACCTCAAACCCCTCGGAAGCCGACACTGTGACAGAACCGCTCTCGGGAGTGAGTCCGAAACCTGTGATGGTAAACTCCTTGGAGAGTACGTTGCCCACATATGCCTCGCCGAGGTCACCTGAAACCGGCGAAATACTCAGACCGGCATCGCTGATATTGATTTTATCGGCGAGGATGCCTGCCTTGCTCATCATCTCGGCACACTGGCGGGCAATGAGAGCCGCCCCTGCCACACTGAGGTGAGTGGAGCCCTGACCGTCGGAAAGGAGCTCGTGGCACTTGGCGTCGCCATATTTCACAAACAGCTGACGGCTCGACTCGGTAAGGTCGAAGAACGGTACGTCAAGTTCCTTGGCAAGCTGTTCCATCTGCCAGCGGAAATCCATCGAATGGTCATCGGCAGGTACTGAATTGCCTGTTGTAGGGCCGTCGGGAGTAAGTTTGCTGAAGCTGTCGCCGAGGTCATGACGTCCGGCACGACGGATATCGCCTCCGGAGAAATTCATACGGCACACCGACGATGCAAAGAGCGGAATAGCCTGTTTGGCACGTATCTCTTCAACGAGTTTGCGCAAAGTGGCCACATACGTCTCATTGGGGATTGAACCGCGTGTGTCGACAGCTGCCGCAGCTTTTGTATCACCTATGCTCACATAGTAGTCATATAGCTGATGCCCGTCCATGCCACCGTTTTTCTCATCGTTGTGTGCGAACTGCAACAGCACGTAATCGCCGGGATTCAGCTGCTTCTGGATTGTAGGCCAGTAAGCCGAACCGGTGTAAAACCCCTGCACGTCCATACCGCCTTTGCCGCGGTTAATCACCGTGACATCCGGGCTGAAGAACGCACCGAAATACTGCCCCCATCCGCGTGTCGGAGTAGAGCCGTCGGTGGCGTAATCGGCCATGGTGCTGTCACCGCATGTGAAGAGCGTCTGCCCCAGCATGCCTACAGGTAGAACAGCAGCCGCTGCCGCCATCATAAATTGCCTGAACTTTTTCATGATAATAATAATTGGTTGTACATGCTGCAAAATTATGACGGGGAAGCATCCCTTAAAGCGGCAAAAACTGACGGCTGATGGAGTAGAAATTACCGTGCCGGAATGTAAGTCTTAATTACTTACATTTTTTTTGCATTGGCTGTCAGCATATTTGCTCGGCGACATGCCGGTGTGCTCCTTAAACAGCATGGCCATATACTGTGGAGACGAGAAACCGCATCTGTAGGCCACCTCGGCCACATTGAGCGTACCCTCGGCAAGCAGCCGCGAGGCCGCACGCACACGCACAAGCCTGATGAAATCTTCAATCGATATCCCTGCGGCCTCTTTCACACACCGCCGCAATTCGCTGCGTCCGATGCCGATTTCGCGCGCTATGCTCTCGGCCCGGACACCACTGTCGGCATACTTGTCGCCCACCAGCCTGCACACATCTGCCATTATTGCGGAATCTTCGGAACGTCGGAGCTCGGTGGCGGGAGAGAGAGCCAGAGCGATATAATGTTCAAGCACTGCCTTGCGCCGACGCCTCGACAGCTCACGCCGCACTAGAAAAGCCACTGCGAAAAGGACTATGGCAGCAAGAAGTATTATGGCCATGTCGCCGGCAATCTGACGATATGAGCGTGGCACCTCTATGGCTATGCGCACAGGTGTGTCGGTACGGTGTCCGTAGGGGTCGGTCCAGCATATCTCTATCCTGTTGAGGCCCGCCGGGAGGCCCGACAGATGAAGCGAACGTGCCTTGCCGAGAGGTATCCACCTGTCGGCGCCGTTGAGCCGGTAGCTGTAGGCTATATTTTCGTTGGCTCCGTAGGCAAGCGCTGCAAAATGCAGCGAGACATCTTCATGCCCTCTGGAAAGCACAATGGTGCTGTCGGATGGAAGGGTGTAGATGCGGCCTTCATGTGTATCGACGGCAGTTACCGCCAGACGAGGCATCGGTGTGTCGCTGAATCGCCGCGGGTCGACAATCAGCACTCCTCCCCTCATGCCGAAAGCGATACGGAATCCATCAAGCAGCTGAGGGGCTGCCTCGGTAAGAACGAATTCACGCCCGGCATTTCCGGCATTGTATGTGGCTTTGTGCTCCCACGAGGATGTATATCTTGATATGGATGCCCTTGAGGCTACCCAGAAGTCGCCGGCGCAGTCTTGCACTACCGACAGCACCGGGTCGGCATCAAGCCCTGAACGCACATTGCGGTTGCCGAAGCATGCATCGCGGCACATGAGATCGGACGCCGAGGCCACACTGTCGATTCCGCCTGAGAATGCAGCGAAATATACCCCTCCGGCCTTACTGCACAAGACACCGAGAATATCATTGTTGCTCAGCGAACCCTTGCAGTCGGGGCTGGCGGTATGGTAGCTGAACGGTATACTGTCGGTGTCGGAGGCATGTGGGTCGAATGCCAGCACGCCCGAGGTCGTGGCTCCGACCATTATACCGCTCTCAGTGAGCGTCAGGCAACGCACTCGTGGCGCGGCAGAAATATCGTAGCTGTGTGGAAATATGAAATTCATCCTCCCGGCGGAGTCGGCCACAGCCTTTGCCACCCCCTTGCCGAAAGTGGCAAGCCACATGTCGCCACGGGCATCCGGAGCAAATCCGTATATGTCGCCACACCTGAGTGCGCCGGGAGCGTCGCTTTCAAAGTAACTTTCCACCGCATATCGTCCGGTCGCCGACGGTGTAAGCACGACGAGTTCTTTCTGTTTGGTACCAAGCCACACACGGCCTCTGTCGTCGGAAATAATCGCATATACCCGCCGACCGAAAGGCTGCGATGGGTCGGGCACGATGCGTCCGTCGGGCGCAAGATTGCCGATAAATCCGCCATCGCGGTCGTAGACAGTAACGCGTGTGTCGCGCGACGCTGTCCAAAGCCTCCCGTCAGGAGCCGCATAGACCACATGGGTGTCACGCCCCATACTATTGAGGGCATCGCTCTCTATAAACCGAAATGCCGTAGGAGCTGCGGTGATACAGTCGACACCTCCGTCAGATGGCGCTTCCCATATGTTGCCGTCGGCATCGACAAGACTCAATCGGTTATCGCTCCTGTAACCGCCAAGTGAGGTTTTCACTGCGAGGGTATGTCGCGACATGCCGTAGAATGCGGCACTGTCGGAGGATGACGCAAGAGAGAAAGAGCCGTCGGACGGGTCAAGGAAATAGATGCGCCCGGTATATGTCTGCAACAATATCCTGCCGTCGGGCGCTTCAGCAAGATGCTCGACACGATTATGGTCGAGACGCACGGAATCATCGGCATACGTGCGGAAATTGAGGAAGCTGTACCCGTCAAAACGGTCAATCCCCGACCATGTGGCAATCCAGATATAACCGCTGGAATCCTGCATCATGTGGCGCACACGCTCATTCGACAGACCGTCGGCCACCCCATAATGATGGCGCACAATCTCCGCGCCGACGCCAATGCCGGAAAATATCATTACCAGAAACGATATGGCAGCACGCAGTTTCATGACAGCAGTGAGCCGCTCGGTCAATGGGCCTCAAGCCAGTTGTGGCCCACGCCGGAGGAGACTTCAAGAGGCACCTTTCCATTGTAGGCGCCCATCATATCGGCTGTGACTATCTCCTGCACTTCGGCCAGCTCTTCAGGCACAATATTGAATATCAGTTCGTCGTGTACCTGCATTATCATCCGCGATTTCAGGCCGCGCTCTTTGAAGTGACGGTCGACACTGACCATCGCCACCTTTATGATGTCGGCGGCCGAGCCCTGGACAGGCGCGTTGACGGCATTACGCTCGGCATAGCCGCGCACTACGGCGTTGGCCGAATTGATATCGGGGAGCATGCGCTTGCGTCCCATTATGGTAGTCACATAACCCCGGCTCTTGGCATTCTCGATAGACTCGGATATATACTCCTTGATACGGGGATATGTACGGAAATATCCGTCGATAAGCTCCTTGGCCTCGGCACGCGGGATACGCAGCCGCTGTGCGAGTCCGAAGGCCGATATGCCGTAGATGATACCGAAATTGGCGGTCTTGGCTTTGGCGCGCTGCTCGGGAGTGACGCTTTCAAGACTCTCATGGTAAATCTTTGCGGCTGTGGCCTGATGAATGTCGACATCGCTGACAAACGCTTCGATCATATCCTTGTCGCCCGATATGTCGGCTATCACGCGGAGCTCAATCTGGGAATAGTCGGCGCTCATGAACACACAGCCCGGATCGGCGATAAACGCGCGACGTATCTCGCGGCCGTTGTCGGTACGGATAGGTATGTTCTGGAGGTTAGGGTTGGCCGAGGATATACGTCCGGTGGCTGTAACGGTCTGGTTGTATGTGGTGTGTATCTTGCCGGTAGCCGGATTTATCATCGCGGGAAGGGCCTCGATATAGGTTGTGAGCAGCTTACGCAGTCCGCGTATGTCGAGTATGAGTCCCACCAGCGGATGTGCATCACGGTATTTGTCGAGGATTTCCTCGGTAGTGGAATATCCACCCTTTTTGGTCCGTTTGGCCTTTGGGTCGAGCTGCAGGCGTCCGAAAAGCACCTCGCCTACCTGCGACGGCGATGCGATATTGAATTTCGTGCCGGCAAGTCTGTAGGCTTCCTCCTCCATAGTACGCAACTGTGTGGAGAAACGCCGCTGCAGCTCGGCAAGGGCGTGCACATCGATACGCACGCCGGTCCACTCCATATCGGCAAGCACACTGATAAGCGGCAGCTCGATATCATCCATCAGATGGCGCAGCCCCTCGCTGTCAATATGGTCAATGAGCGGACTGTGAAGACGCAGGGTCACATCGGCCACCTCACACAAGCGTTTTGCCTCATCGCCAGCCGGAAGCATCTCACCTTTCTTTGACAGGCGCGACTCATTATCGTAGTCGAGCGTATGATAGGCCAGCATGGCTGCGGCCAGACGCGGCAGAGCATGGTTCATCTCCGGTTCAAGAAGATAATGGGCTATGCCGGTATCGAAATATGGGGCCGAGAATATCACACCCTCGCGGCGCAACAGTATAATCTCACGCTTGACATCGTGGCTTACCACGACAGTCGAGTCGCTCTGGAACAACGGAGCAAGAGCCGCAACCGTAAGTCTGCGCTGCTCGGGCTCCACTGGCAACTCGATATATACAGCCTCGCCTGGCGAGGTGGCTACAGCTATCCCGTGCCACCGTGATGTCATATCACACTCTCCTGTGGCATACGACGACACACCTATCTGCGGCACCCCGTGCAATGATGCTACGAAACTCTCTACCTCGGCCACAGAGCCAAGTGTGCGGTAATTGGCTGTCGCCTCGTTGAAACGCGTCACATCGGCTCCCGACGGCATATCGGCAACCTGGGGCATATCAAACAGAGAACCCATCACGCCCTCGGCATCGGCCGCAGGAGCGGCTACAGGCGCTTTGGCCGCAACATCGTTGAGTCGCTTCAGAAAAGTACGGAACTCAAGCTCGCCATATATGCGTGCCAGCTCCGACGTGTCGGGCACTCCGCGCTCGAGGTCGCCGACACTGATATCGACAGGAACATCAGTCTTAATCGTGGCCAGAATCTTTGAAAACCGTATCTGCTCGGCATTCTCGACTATACGTTTCTGCATGGCCCCTTTGAGTTCCGAGGCATGGTCAATCAGATTCTCGACACTGCCCCACTCTCCTATCAGTTTGACCGCAGTCTTTTCGCCGACTCCGGGACATCCCGGGATGTTGTCGACGGCATCACCCTCCAGGGCAAGCAGGTCGATTACCTGGTCGGGAGAGCCTATGCCGTACTTGGCGCAGACCTCCTTGGGCCCCCTGATTTCGATGTCGGCGCCGCGCACCGAAGGCTTGTACATAAACACACGGTCGGTGACGAGCTGTCCGTAATCCTTGTCGGGAGTCATCATATATGTGGTGTACCCCTCACGCTCGGCATGGCGCGACAGGGTGCCTATCACGTCGTCGGCCTCATAGCCCGGCACCTCGACCACAGGAATACCGTAGGCACGGATTATATCTTTTATATATGGTACGGAGCGTGTGATATCCTCAGGCTGCTTCTCGCGCTGCGCCTTGTAGCCTTCATACATCTCATGGCGGAAAGTAGGGCCCGACGGATCGAAGCATACAGCTATGTGCGATGGATTTTCTTTCTTGAGCACCTCGTCGAGCGTATTGACGAAGCCGAATATAGCGGATGTGTTCATCCCTTGCGATGTAACGCGCGGAGCACGTATAAGAGCGTAATATGCACGATATATCAGCGCGTAAGCATCGAGGAGAAACAGTTTTTTGTCGGTCATATCCTGAGGTATTTACGATTGTCCATTCATTATTTGACGATAAAAGTATAAAGAATTTAAGACTTTTACTAATTTTGTACCACAATTTGCCTCAATGACCGCATTTGAAGACATACTCCACTCCATAGCTCCTGAGTTGAAGGAGCTCAACGAGCGCATGCGACATGCGCTTCATACCTCCAACCCGCTCATGAACGAGATTGTATCCAACTATCTCACCACCAAAGGGAAGCAGATACGTCCCGTAATGGTGCTCCTGAGCGCAAAGCTGTTTGGAGGCATCAACGGTATCGCACTCCACGGCGCCGCCGCAATCGAGATGCTCCACAATGCCTCGCTGATTCATGACGATGTTGTAGACGAGACACCACTGCGTCGAGGCCGCCCTACAATCAATACCATCTGGGACAATCATATCGCTGTGCTTGTCGGAGATTTTTTTGTCAGCATGGCCCTGCAGGAAGCCCTCCTTACCGGAAATCTTGATATCGCATCGACAATCGGTGCGCTCGGCCGACAGTTGTCGCTCGGTGAAATCGACCAGATAAACAAGGCCCGCAACCATCACCTTGAGGAAGAGGCTTACATGGAGGTAATCGACAACAAGACGGCTTCACTGTTTGTAGCGTGTGTGAAAATGGGAGCGATAGCTACCGAAGCGCCGCGCGAGGATACAGAAAGGATGGAGCAGTTCGGACGCCTCATCGGACTCGCATTCCAGATACGCGACGACATATTCGACTATTTTCCTGACAGCCACGACCTCGGCAAACCTACCGGCAACGACCTGCGCGAAGGTAAAGTGACCCTGCCGCTGCTCTATGCGCTCCACCGCACAGAGATGGAAGAGTGTGCCGCAATGAACGAACTCGTGCGCCGCGACGAACTCAGCTCCGCCGAAATCGACACTCTGATAGATTATGCCCGCAGAGCCGGAGGCATCGACTATGCGTATGCCACAATGCAGCGCCTGCGCGACGAGGCGGTAGATATAATATCATATTTCCCCGAATCTCCTACACGAGCAGCGTTCATCTCGATATTCGACTACATCATCCACCGCACGTATTGATTCACAAGCGGCCTGACGTCAGTGTATCTCAACCGGTGAGAGATAGCCGTTCATCATCGCGTAGACACTAAGGCCGGAAGCCGAACGTATGCCGAGTTTCGCCGTAATGTTCTTACGGTGCGACAATACTGTGTTGATACTTATGCCGAGAGCATCGGCAATCTCTTTGTTGAGATGTCCGAGAGCTATGTGGCGCAATACCTCCACCTCGCGGTGGGACAGCCCTGGCAGCGACTGCTCGACAGCCACGGCGCTCATGCCGTCGATGCGGCATCGCAGCTCCTCTACCATATCGCCCTCGCTCTGTACGGTGGAGAACATGCCCGCACGGGTGCCGATGACAATCGTGCGCTGACGCCGGGGGATGAAGAAGTCGGCCATAGAGCACCACACATCGGCATCGACCATATACACAGTGGCGCCGGTGTCGGAATCGTCAATTTCCGACGCTGCCGACACACCGGGAGCTACTACAACGGCTTCCAGGTCAAAATAATGGTCGATAATCCAGCGCAGTCCCACCGCACGGGCCATATCGGCTGTCAATATTACTATCCTCATAGTCCTGAATCAGCCGCCCCGCAGGGAGTTGTGTCGCCGAGCAGCGGCAGCAGAATCCGGCTGCGCAGACGATTGTTTTTATGAAGGTCGTTTTCAAGAGCGCCCACAGCGACTATGACCGCATACAGAAGATTGGAATCCATATCCCCACTGACAAGATTGACAAGCATGCTGCGAAGGTCGGCAATCTCGCTCCAGCAGTCGCACATGCGCTCGGTATGGGTGGCTACCGCACTGTAGACATCTCCACCCGGCGTTCCGGTCTGCATCACCAGCGGAAACACCTCGGTAAGCTCTCGCTCGATGGCCTCGTCGAGTGATGTGAGCGCACGGCGTGCCATGCCGTGAATCATAGGCATATTGCTATCGCCCGACACAGTCGACATAAGACGTCCGAAGTGGGCGAGCACATTGGGCACAAGTGTGCGGCGGCAGTCATTGTCGGCCTTGGCCAGATAGCCGGCTACCTCATGACAGCCACATCCGCGGAGCAGATTCTCCGGGAAATATCCTTCGTTGACAATCGTGTTGAGTATGGCAAGCACGAAATTGCTGTCAAGCGAATGGCTGTCGCATATCTGGCCGACAGTGGCATTGCTGACACCAAGCCTGATGCCGAAACGGTTTATAACAGGTATAACCGACGGCTCCTGCAACAGCACTGCCGACAGCGATGTGGTAGTACGGATAAGAGTCATTATATATATGATAATATGATTGGCAAAGCTGAAACAGGCATGCGTGATATGACACCCTACCGGCGGCGCACCCTTATTACCTCATGCTCGGTGACGACAAGGTCCATCACCACATCGTGCGGTTCGCAGTCGATGTCGTCGACAAGCTGGAAATCGTAGCCCACTCCCACTTTGGTGGCCCGGGTGGCGGCAAGCAGCCTGTCGTAAAACCCTTTGCCGCGCCCTACGCGGTTGCCGCGCCGGTCATAAGCGACTCCGGGCACTACGATAAGCTCGATTGAGGAGATATCGCGTACGTCATCACCCTGAGGCTCCTCTATCTGAAAAGCGCCGAGCCTGAGCGAACTCCTGTTGTAGGGCAATATCTCAAGGTTCACACCGTGGACCCTGGGGAGAAAGAAATTCTTGCGGTCGTGCCATTTCTCTATGAACGCCCGGGTGGAGAGTTCGTCGGGTAGCGAATGGTAGAGCAATATATTGTCGGCAAGCATGAACGCTACCGAATTTTCCAAAACTGCAAATACTGCGTCGGCGGCACTCTGGCGCTCGGCGTCGGTAAGCATGGCCTTGCGGGCCTTTATGCGACTACGTATTTCTTCCTTTCTCATCGTCGGTTGTTATTTACCGCCTTGTCGCACGGGAGACACTCCGAGGCTGTCGGTCCCTGCCGTAATCGGAGCTGTGGCTCGCCCCTCGCTGAGCTCGCGCAATGCGCGCTGCACGGTGGTGTCGTCGGTATTGGCTACCTGATAGTAGGTCTCACGGCCAAGAGTGTCGCTTGCAATCAAGGCTTTCAAGTAGTTAACAATCAAACGCTGGGAAATGTTGATATAATACCAACGGGCCGGTACTCCATTGGACGACGCATAGGACACAAACTGCTGAAGCAACTCGTCGTCGGAAGGGAGCAGGCGCAACAGTTCATTGAGGTCGGTGGCCTTGGAGAGAACATCACGCCGACGGTCGGTATACTGGAAGGCAAACTTCTGCAGAAGGCCGGCATTAAGCACATTGATATAATAGCTTGATATGCCTACAGTGTCGTTGGGTACAAAGACATCGGGCATGATTCCGCCCCCGCCATACACCTTGCGGCCTCCGATGGTGAGATATTCAAGCTCCTTGTTGAGATGAATGCTGTCGGACGCGAAAAACTCGCCATGCTCGTAGCGGTTGGTGATATCCTTCTCATACGCTCCGCGCTCGCCAAGGCGGTAATCCTTCTGTATGCAGCGCCCCGACGGGGTATAGTAGCGCTGCACGGTAAGGCGCACGGCACTGCTGTCGGGCAGAGTAATCTGACGCTGCACAAGGCCTTTGCCGAAACTTCTGCGACCTACAATCAGTGCACGGTCATTATCCTGCATGGCTCCGGCAAAAATCTCGCTCGCCGAGGCAGAATATTCGTCGAGAAGCACCACAAGGCCGGCATTCTGAAACGAGCCGTTGCCGTCGCTCGCGATGGCGCTGTTCTCGCTCTCGTGACGTCCTCGGGTCTCTACTATCGGCGAGCCTACAGGCAGAAACTCGTTGGCCATCATTATGGCCATCTCGAGGAAGCCGCCACCGTTGCCGCGCAAATCGACAATGAAGTTGCCGGCCCCGGCTGCGGTAAGACGCGCGAGTGCGGTCAGGAACTCATCGTAGGTAGTACGCCCGAATTTATTTACCTTTATATATCCCGTCTCAGGCGATATCATATAGGCGGCGTCGACCGAATTGAGCGGGATGTCGCCTCGGGTCACTTCAAATGTAAGTGGCTTTTTGCTGGTAGAGCGGCGTATGCCAAGTTTGACAACGCTACCTTTCATACCGCGCAGACGCTTCACAATATCGGTCTGGGCAATACCCATGCCGGCCACTATCGAATCGTTGATAGTGACAATACGGTCGCCAGGGAGTATGCCTGCTTTTTCCGACGGTCCGCCGGGAATCACCTCATTGACGGTAATCGTGTCGGTAAACATCGTAAACGATATGCCGATACCGCTGAACGACCCTTCAAGCTCATCATTAACAGCCTTGAGGTCTTTTGCCGGGATATAATTGGAGTGAGGGTCGAGATTGGCTATAAGATCCGGAAGACTTTGCTCGATAAGTGAATCTACACTCACTTCGTCGACATAGTCGTTATTGATAAGCGACAATATTTCCCCCAACTTTTCCTGGCCGGGACTAAGATGCATACGGCTGTTGAGCACAACACCTACTGCGATGCCTATGGCCAAGGCGGAAGCTATAATCAATGGAAGCCACGCTTCGGGCTTTTTTATGTGTTTCATTTTTTGCGAATCAAAGGATATGGTAGCCCTGAGTCACGCTACTGGATAATATTTTTTTTAACTTTAAAAACGGTCTATTGAAATGTATATATATTGTAAATCAGTCGAGTTCAGACACATGGATACACTCTACGCCTGCATTTGCCAACAGTTCAAGACCATCCGACAGACGATAGAGTTCGTTGAAGACAACCCTTTTTATTCCGGCCTGGATTATCAGCTTGCTGCACTCCATACACGGAGAAGCCGTGATATAGAGAGTGGAGCCCTCGCTGGAATTGCCGCTACGGGCCACCTTTGTTATGGCATTTGCCTCAGCATGAAGCACATAAGGTTTGGTCGAGCCGTCCTCGTCCTCACATACATTGGTGAATCCGGCCGGAGTACCATTGTATCCGTCGGATATAATCATCTGGTCCTTAACCAATAAGGCGCCTACCTGACGCCGACGGCAATAAGAGTTTTCCGCCCAGATGCGGGCCATGCGCAGATAGCGCTTGTCAAGCACGAGCTGTTTACCGTTCTGATCAGTCATATGACATCTTCGTGCGGGTCTAAATTATTATATTTAATGTAATGCCGCACGCATGCAAAGATACGAATTTTCATTTAAGTAAGTCGTAATTTTTTTTACTATTTACTTATTAGCATATGCAGTGCATATGCAGTCACTTAGAAATAATCAATCGCTCTGCTGAAATCCAAATTCTATCATTCGAAAGCAAGGCGGACCGTTCTCCCGAGCGGTCCGCCTTGTGGTAATTGAATACCCCTAATTTTTAAACCTAAAACATCAATCTTCTTCTATCACACATAAAAATGTGTAGACAAACTATCCTAATTCATTTCTAAAACTAAAACTCATGTTGCGAGTCTCTCGCTATCATGTTCAATCAGCCGATTTTTACATCGTTTCTGATTTGAACAACGCAAAGATAGCATCTGCCTACACACAATCCTATGCAATCAAGATTAAATATAGAATATATTAAGGGGGTTATTTATATAAATATCTAATTTTCAGCACAGTTATAACCATACTCTATAGCAGCGAATATAAACATTTTTACGACAAAAATCGCGTCATAGACGCCCGATTTCCATCACCAGACTCTCGAAATTATCCCTGTCGGAAGCCCGGTTTTTCATCCTGTTGCGATAGGTGTACACAGTATTGACTGAAAGGTTGAGAAAACGGGCTATCTTGCCGCTGTCATCAAGACCGAGACGCATGAACGCAAGTATACGCAGTTCCGGAGTAAGATGACCGGCGTTTTCGTCGCCAAGTTTGGAACCATCTTTCATCAATGCATTGACATCACGTATGAATGTCGGGTAAATATTGATAAATGCTTCGTCAAACTCTCTGTAAAACAATTCCTTCTGCTCATCTTCCAGTTTTCCCGTACGCATCAGATGATAAAGCTCCTCGGTCTGCCCTGCTGCCAGTTTCCGCGATACTACCTTACACACATCCTGCATCTTGTCCATATATATATAGCATAGCGACAGAAAACGCCCGAGATACACCTCCTTGGTAGCATTAGCCTTGGCAAGTTCATCTTTTGCATCGGCCAGTTCGGCCCGCTCGCGGGCCCTACGGTAGAACAATATACCCACAAGTATCAGTATGACTATCATACAGCCTATAATTATGCACAAAAGCACTGTCGAATTACGTTCGCTCTCCCTATAGGCATTACTGATATAAGGCATAGCATCCGACACATGCACACTCCTTACCACTGCACCGCTACGCACCTCATTGTCCTCAGCAATAACGATATAATCGTAGGCACGCGATGCATCGCCCGACTGATAAACCCATCGTCCGAGCTGCTTGAGCGCCTCTCCGTCGATATAGCCACACTGATTTTCAGCCAAGGCCGACAGGCCGATACTATAAGCCCAGTCGTCGTAACGCCCTCTTCTGAAATAAGCCAGAGCGAGCATGCCGGTAGCATCTATAAAATTATGATGCGACGAGTCGATTCCCGACAGATAGTCGCGCAACGTAGCTATACTGAGCGAAATATTATTGTCGACAATATCAGCCGTCGCCTTATAGAGGAAATAGCCGTCATCCTCCTCTGTAAGTTCCGAGGCCAGAAGACGGGAATATTTACCGACTTGCTCAAGCAACTCCATATTCACATTCCAGTGCGAATAAATCGTTGTAAAATAAAGATATACCTGTCTCGCCGATTTATAAAACGCGATTCTGTTACTCTTGGAAAGAGCAGCCACATCAGTAGTGTCAATCGCTACAATCGCCTCATGCATATGTATTTTCAGAGGCAAAAGCTCCATCGCCCCTATTTCATACTTCCTCGCATGCTCCAGATCACCATGTTCAAGAGCATCCTTCCTGGCTTCGGAATAATACACCAACATGGAATCAATCTGAAAATGACGCCCCTCGGCTATCAGACGGCCATACAGCCTCGTACGTTCATCATAACCCGATGCCATCCTTATAGAATCGCGCAATTCGGCAATCTTACGAGCCCGCGCATCAATCATATCCATGCGATATTTAAGCGACGAGTCTATTTCATCAAGCAATACTTGCATTTTATCGCTAATCTCAACATCTCGGGAGCACCCCGAGCTCACTATAGCACAAGCAGTTAACAAACAATAAAGAAACAGGTAAAAGATTGGTCGGGACATGTCTGACAATTTTGAGTGGCGAATATAATCATTATCTACCACCCATACAACAATTAACGGCCGTTTCTCACGAAATGGCCGTTAATTGTTGCCTTATTAAAGGCTTCCAAACCTAACATAAAACACATTTACTTTTATGCACTATTTACATTCGTCGCATTAATTGATTCTAACAATCTATACTAACCCTAAAATAATTATTAATACCAATTTTTCACACGAATCAAAGAGAATTCGCTATTGTACTGCAAAGTAAGCCATCATTTCCCAATATTTTTTCAGCATTGTACACAAACATAAATACATATGGCTTAATTTATAAATAGTATGTACTGAAAATCAAGATATTAGCATCTGAAAATATAGACACATAATCGAGATAAAATTCTCAAATACAAGACGCCATAACGACACATCAGCGATGCCTGTCATGATTTGGCGAACTATTTTACACCTCTGTATATTCGTAATTGCACCTGCCCGTGTTGCCGACCTACGGAAAATTGTCAGCTCATGAAAAAATGACTACCTTTGCCGCAAATTCCAAGATTCTATAGCCGAGAATGAATATATCAGAATTCCGACAATCGGTAAAGCCATGGATGCTTCCGATAGCGATGCTTGCGGGAATAATATTCCACGACAGCATCCACTATCTGGCATTCCTGTCGCCCTACCTTATATTTACAATGCTTCTGCTTACCTTCTGCAAAATCAACCCGAAGGATTTTCATATCGGCAGATTCATCTGGATACTGCTTACTATCCAGATTCTGGGAGCAGTAGCCGTATATCTCGCCATAGCGCCCGCAAGCACCGACATCGCACAAGGCATATTCATATGTATATTCTGCCCTACAGCCACAGCAGCGCCGGTAATCACAAGTATGCTCGGAGGCTCAGTCACTCTATTGGCCACATATTCCCTCATAAGCAATATCTCAGTGGCCATACTGGCTCCGGTGTTGTTCTCGTTTATCGGACATAATCCCGACATCTCATTTCTGGATTCGACTCTTCTCATAAGCCGGCGAGTTCTGCCCCTTATCCTCGCTCCGCTGGCTCTCGCACTGCTGTTCAGAGCATATATGCCGCGCGTACATGCCGCAATAGCCGCTCGTCAGTCACTATCCTTCTACCTGTGGGCATGCGCGCTCATCATTGTAGTAGGAAATGCCGTCAGCTTCATCATCCACGAACCGGCGTCCAGAATACCGGAGATGATTATCATCGCGGCGGCATCGCTGGTGGTATGTGTGATGCAATTCGCTATCGGACGCATCGTCGGAAGAAGATACGGCGACAGGATTTCAGGCGCACAGGGGCTCGGCCAGAAAAACACCGTATTGGCCATATGGATGTCTCTGACATATTTCGACCCGATATCATCGGTCGGACCGGCCGCATACGTGGCATGGCAGAATACCATAAATTCACTGCAACTCTATCTTCGTAACCGAAATAATAAAATTATTGTCAAAAAAGATGCCTGACCTCAGAGATTGTCTAAATTTATATAATACATTTTTGGTTGCGATGAACGAGCGTAGCCGTAGCTACGTGACTGAATAGCCAACAAAAAGACACGGACAAGACACTCAAAAGCATAGTAGTATAAATTATAGACAATCTCTAAGATTTCGGAACTTTTACGAAACACAGACGTTAACCTATATAAATAAGGTGCACTATGGACAGCATGTATGAAATACTTATGGGGCTTCCGCTATTCAAAGGTGTAAGCCACGATAAAATATCCGAGATTGTGGAGAAAGCCAAATTCCACTTTCTCAAATACACCGAGGGCAACCCGATAATTAATGCCCACGAACCATGTACCCACATCAAGTTCGTGATAAGCGGAAGCGTTCGCTCAACCATTGCAAACTCCGACGGACGATTCAAGGTGTCGCAGACTCTGCATGCGCCATGTGTCATCGCGCCCGAATTCCTTTTCGGCAAAGCACCGTTCTACCCCAATTCGGTAGTTGCCCTTGAGTCGACAGGCGTACTGCAAATTTCCAAGAACGACTACATGAAAATCCTGTACACCAACGAGATTTTCATGTACAACTTCCTGAACACACTGTCAATGAGTGCTCAAAAGGTAGTCGAAGGTATCCTCTCGATTACCGCCGGCTCCCTTGAGGAGCGTATCGCATTCTGGATTATATCGCTTACTCAGAAAGGCGGACACGACATAGCCCTCACATGCAAGGCCCGCGACCTCTATGCCCTGTTCGGAGTACAGCGCACCTCGTTTATCGCAACACTCGACAGCATGAAGCAGCGTGGCATCATCGACTATGACAACCAGGAAATACGCATCCACTCCCGCGACGCGCTGCTCGAGATACTCAACACCTCATCCGACTGAGCGCCGTCCGGCACCACCTGTTCCCGCTAAAATCACCCTCCTGAAATATACTCACCCCGGCATTCCGCGGAATGCCGGGGTGAAGTTGTTAAGAGATTATCTAAGAGAATGTTTAGATACAGATTTCGAGAGGGATTGTCGATAGATTTCTATTATGCCTCCTCGATAAGTTCGCAAAGCAGGGTAGCCGACGACGAGCCCACGACCCTCACCTTCACAAAATCGCCAACCTTGGCATTGCCGCGCGGGAACACACAAGCCTTGTTCTGGCTCGAACGTCCCACCATCTGCTCCTTTGAGCGCTTGGCCACACCCTCGACAAGCACGTCGAGCACACGCCCCTCGTCGCGGCGGTTGGATTCGGCCGACAGACGGTTCTGCAACGCAATCATGCGGTTGAGCCGCTCGATTTTCACATCCTCGGCCACATTGTCGGGCATCGTTCTGGCCGCAACAGTGCCCGGTCGCTCCGAATACTTGAACATGAACGCAGAGTCAAACCCTACCTCCTCCATCAGCGACAGCGTCTGAGCGAAATCCTCCTCAGTCTCATCGTGAAATCCGGTAAACAGGTCGGTCGATATACCACAGTCAGGTATCATACGGCGTATCGCGGCGATACGGTCAAGATACCACTCGCGGGTATATTTCCTGTTCATGCTCTTCAACACAGCATTCGATCCCGACTGCACCGGCAGATGTATGTGGCGGCACACATTGGGATAGCGAGCTATAGTAGCGATAATCTCATCGCTCATATCCTTGGGATGGCTGGTCGTGAAGCGGATGCGCATGTCAGGAGCAGCCTCTGCCACTATCGCGAGCAAGCCGGCGAAATCCACCCGCACGCCATCCTCGCCTGTCCAGTCATAAGAATTGACATTCTGCCCGAGCAGTGTCACCTCCCGGAAACCGCGGCTACGCAGATCGGCCACCTCTGCCAGAATGCTTCGCGGCTCACGGCTGCGCTCACGTCCGCGGGTATAAGGCACTATACAATATGTACAGAAATTGTTGCATCCTCGCATGATGCTTACAAACCCGCTCACCCGATTGCCGGTAATCTTCATCGGTATGATATCACGGTAGGTCTCCGTGGTCGAAAGTTCTACATTGATGGCCTTCTCGCCGGCCTCGACAGCGGCAAACAGCTCGGGAAGCGAAAGATATGAATCCGGACCTGCCACAAGGTCAACCCCGTGATTGGCGATAAGGTCATCCTTCACTCTCTCGGCCATACAGCCTATCACACCTACTATCAGCCTCCCCCCGCGCTTGCGCTTGGCTGCGGCCAGGGCCTGTAGCCTGCCTATTATCTTTTGCTCGGCATTATCGCGTATAGAGCATGTATTCAGCAATATGGCGTCGGCATCATCAGCATTGTCCGTTACCGAATAGCCGGCCATGCCCATTACCGAGGCCACCACCTCCGAATCGGCCACATTCATCTGGCAGCCATAAGTCTCTATATATAGTTGGCGGCTCTCATCCTGCGGCTGGGCCACCTCGGTTGTATCTGATTGTCTATTGCTCATTTGTATCAACTTTGTGCAACGAAAATTTGCTTTGTGGACGGTTATTTCCTAATTTTGTGCAAAATTACAAAAAGTAGGCCACTTTCCCGAAAAGAGCCTTACCAATTATTCTTAATAAAATATCATTATCAAAATATTCAAGATATGGCATTCCCCGTTCTTACTCCACAGGAAGTTGCCGAACTGATTAAAGATCAAGACACCTTAGGTCTGTCAGGTTTTACGGCATCCGGCACCCCGAAACTTGTCACTGAAGCATTGGCTGCTAAAGCTGAGCGCGAACATGCAGCCGGCCGCCCGTTCAAAGTGAACGTATATACCGGCGCATCAACACAAGAACATGCCGACGGCGCCCTCGCTCGTGCCAACGCATTAGACCGCCGTTCGCCATACCAGAACACACCCGACCTCCGCAAGCGCATCAACTCCCACGATGCCCACTATTTCGACATGCACATCTCCGAACTCGCACAGACTCTGCGCTACGGTGAGCTCGGCGGCATCGACTTCGCAATTATCGATGCGGCAAGCGTCGACGAGAAGGGCAACATCGTGCTTGGCTCAGGCGTAGGCAACATCCCTACACTGGCTCGCATGGCCAAGAAAATAGTGATTGAGCTCAACAGCTCGATTTCACCCGAGATTGAAGGATTCCACGACATATATATCCCCCTCGACCCTCCCTACCGCCGCGAGATACCTATATATAAGCCAAGCGACCGCATCGGCGACACTCTCCTGCGCGTCGACCCCTCAAAGATTATCGGTATCGTAAAGAGCGACATAACCGACGGCGTAAAGAAGTTCTCCGAACTTGACGACATCAGCAAGCGCATCGGTGCCAACGTTGCCGGATTCCTCATCAGCCAGTACCGCAAAGGTGGAATACCCAAGGAATTCCTTCCGCTCCAGAGCGGCGTGGGCAATGTGGCCAACGCTGTGCTCTTCGGCCTTGCCGACGCTACCGAGATACCTCCGTTCGAAATGTATACCGAGGTTATCCAGGATGCAGTAATCCACCTCATGGAGCGCGAACGCTGTAAGTTTGCTTCTACTTGCGCAATGACAATCACCGACGATGCCATGCGCCACGTATACGACAACATCGAATTCTTCCGCAACAAGGTGCTCCTGCGACCCAGCGAAATCTCCAACAACCCCGAGGTAATACGCCGACTCGGTGTGATTGCCATGA
Organism: Muribaculum sp.; assembly: GCF_029051885.1. Classification (GTDB taxonomy): domain Bacteria; phylum Bacteroidota; class Bacteroidia; order Bacteroidales; family Muribaculaceae; genus Muribaculum. Next base: position 825 of record NZ_JAIDKI010000152.1, on the reverse strand, counting down.
ACACCGCTCTCGAAGCCGACATCTTCGGCAACGTCAACTCTACCCACGTGCTCGGCACCAAGATGATGAACGGCATCGGCGGCTCAGGCGACTTCGCCCGCAATGCCTACATCTCGATATTCTCATGCCCGTCGGTAGCAAAGGGTGGTCTCATCTCCGCAATCGTGCCCATGGTAGCCCACGTAGACCACAGCGAACACTCCGTCGACGTAATCATTACCGAGCAGGGTGTAGCCGACCTCCGCGGAAAAGATCCCGTACAGCGTGCTGAAGCCATCATTGAAAACTGCGCTCACCCCGACTACCGCCCGATGCTCCGCGAATACCTCCGCCTCGGCATGGGACAGACACCCCACACCCTCCGCGCAGCCTTCGCCATGCACGAGACATTCAACTCACTGGGCGACATGCACCTCACCGACTTCGGAAAATATCTGTAATAACAATACCACGGGCCTGCTCCGGATGCGTCAAGCTCCATTGCCACAAATTCCGGACACCCCATCTACCATATACACGGCGATACATCACGTATCGCCGTTTTTGTTTAGACCCCGTTCCCCAATATTTGTTAACGCTGGGGTCGCATCTCTCTGAGTGATTTTTGTCTTGTGATGATGGAGCGTAGCCGTAGCTACGTGACTGAAGAACAAGGCAAAAAGCGCCGGAGAGATGCGATGATATGGTAATTTTATGCATCAGCACACAATTAATTCTGCCCAAATTCAGTTATATGATTTTTAGCATTTATCACGCGCAAATGTCCACGACAGCAAGGGTGCGATATGATTGGCTATTGATACAGTCTGCAAATATCCGACGATC
>NZ_JAIDKI010000151.1 GCF_029051885.1 Muribaculum sp. | reverse complement strand
TTCGTCGGCTTCGTCATATGTGTATTAGAGACATCTTATATACTTCGCTTTATCATTATATACTTATATACTTCGCCTTATCATTGTCAGTCCTTGGCGAAGCGTACGCGTGAGCGATACAGAGGAAACTCCACGGAGAGCACTCCGGCAGGGAGTGAAAGCGTGGCATAGGCTTCATCGTCATCGAGACGCAGGCCCATGGCATCATACCATTCAATCTGCCACATGTGCTCGAAGCGCGTGGCGGTCATACGCCCTTTAAGCATAGCTTTACGCCATATGCCGGCACCTGTCACGGCACCGTCGGCATAAAGTATGTCGTAGCCGCCCTGACTTCCGTTGCCTACAATCGCCAGGCGGTATTTCCCGCCGATACGCGCGCGGTCATCATCGGTGCGACGGTCGAAATAGCTCCAGTACCCCTCCACAGGGTCGCCCGACTGCGAGAAATGCGCAGCAAGCGACTCTTCAGTCCATCCGGTAAACAGCTCGTCGCGCGGATCCACACTCCACTCCGTCATGAGCGTCTCGACCTCCCTGCTCCCGTGTCCGGATATACGTACAGCCCCGTCGGGCATCGGCGCTCCCACCGACATGGCAAGCCGCGGACGGTTGCTGCCGACAAAAATATCAAGACGCGCCTCCGATTGGGCCGACTCTATCCTGCTCCACTCCAGAGCGAGCGTGTTGAAGCCTCTCATTGTGTTCACACCATCGTAGATGTCGACAGAATCAGCCGCAACCCTGCGTCCGGCGCTATCCGTATGCCCGTAGACAAGCCGTAGCCCGCGGCGGTCAAGCTCGGAGCCGTAGTCGGAGTTGAATCCGAGAAGCATCACCCACTGTCCCGATTCATCGGTCAGCCCCAGCCGGTCGGCCGAACATCCCCTCCCCTCTTTCATTCCCGGCAAGGATGCCCGCAGCTCTACGGCAAAACAGGATGCATCGGAGGGTACGGCCACAACCGTGTCGGCGGGTGAATAGTAACGTCGCGACGGGGTTGTGCCGCCGTCGCTGCCGCTGACTGCCGACGGTAAGCACAATGCAGCCGTGGCAGCAGCGCAAAATACTGAGAATGAGGAGCGTGAGGCCATAGAAAGGAAATAGTCTATTTAAAAAGCGGTTCAATGAGCAATACAGCGACTGTGCATATGACGTCGGCGTCGGCATCGCCACGCTCAGTGCATAAATCTCGGAGCGAGGAAGAACAGACCGAACGACAGACCGAAGTTCCACCTGTTGCCGGGCGAATCGCTATAGTTGGCATATGCCGCAATCTGGGCGAACGGCAGGGAGTAAGCAGCCCTCAGCTCACCTATAAAACGCGGATTACGGAACCATTCGCCATACTCCACACCGACCACCGACGCACCACCGGCTGCCGGCAGGAGCGCAGGACGCACCTCGCGCCAAGGCATGAAGCAATAGAGGCCGGCACGCAGCTGGAACAGTCCGAATGGATTCCACACCGGCACAATGCCCAAAGTGGTAAACTGACTGCTGCGGAAGCGGGTGTTGAAATATCCGTAGGATGAAGGGACGGGACGGAACGAGGGGAGCATCACCTCAGTGGCGGCATATGTGTCAAACTCCTTCTGCGACGATGCCACCGTAGTTGAGGTAACGCCGAAATAGAATCGTTTGGCCAGCTGCCAGTAACGGTCGAACTCCAGCTCGCCCTGCACCCACCATCTGTCGTTGCCGGCGACAGAGCGGGCACGGTCGTTTTCAGGGAAGTATGTGTCGTTGCCGTACACACCCAGCGCTGCGGCGCGCAGACGCATGCCGGTGGTAGGCGACGACGGATCGTTGAGTGTGTTGCGCTCATACACGGCACGCACCTGAGCAAGGCGCAGGGTAAGGCGGTCGCGGTCGACAGGCGCCACAATCAGAGCGTCGTAGAACCGGTGGCTCAGGCGTCCGATGCCTGCCGACAGCACGGCTTTGCCGCTGCGGCCTACGGCAATACCGTAGTTGAGGCGCAGGAAAAGCTCGGCTGAGGTGGCCAGAGTAGAGCCTTCGTCGTAGAATATACGGCCGCTGTCGTACTCCTTGGTCCGGGATATCACACCCTGAAGCTCGAGATACGAGGGTATGGCGCTGCGCATTGCCACACGCGCCCTCGCCGTACATGCCATATAGCTCTGTCCTATCCAGGCGTCGACACCGATATTGAGCGAGTTGAAACTTAGTGTCGAATAACCCGACGAGAGGAAGAGCATCGAATTGCTCGTAGAGGTGATGTAGCCACCCATGCCTACATTGAACTTGTTTTTGACATCGGCGTTGAGGTCGAGTGTAAACATGGAGGTGGAGTCATTGTAGACGGCGCGCGGCACGAGATTGCGCAGTTTGCCTCCGGAGATAATGCGGTAATATGCATCCTTGGCACGCTCCAGGCCGAATGTATCCGGCTCATTGTGGGTGAAAGTGTAGCGTATAAACTCGTTCTGCCCAGGCGAACCGCCCGCCACACTCACAGAGTCGAATCGCACATAAGGTGTGGCCGACTTAAACACCTCGCGGCGCAGCGCACGCGCCTCAGCAGGGACGCGGGCAGTGACACGGGTTGTTATCGAGTCCATCATCGACATGGCCTTGTCGTAGCCTATCTGATATATTTCCCTGGCAAGCGGGAAGTCAAGCAATCCGAACTGCTGTACAGGCACACGTATCTTTATCCCCTCCTCGGCGGGCAGGGAGTAGTCGTTGTTCTGGATAATCATGTCCTCAAGCTGCTGGAACATGTTGTTGCGGTCGGGTTTGGTGTCGGGAGCGCTCACATCCACGCCAATCATTATGTCGGGAGCGAAATCAGAGCGCATCACATCGACCGGAAAATTGTCGTAGATACCGCCGTCGTACATAAGCACGCTATCGATTTCGATAGGCTCGAACACCATTGGAAACGACATGGAGGCACGTATGGCGTCGCCGAGCGAGCCGGAGCGCATCACAACCTTGTGCTTGTGGTAGACATCGGAGGCCACACAGCGGAACGGCACGAAAAGCCGGTTGAAGTCGCCTCCGCACTGCGCCGAATACTTCGCGAAAAGATTCATGAAAGCGAAATTCATGGGGAGAGGATTGATAAGCGAAGTGGGCAGTATGCCCGAAGTGCCGGTCGAATCGCGCAGGCTCAGATTGAGCTTCACCATATGGGGCGTGGGCTCTTCCTTGGCATAATAATATATGTAGGAAGGGTCGATTGTGCCTGTCGACCAATATGAAAACTCCTTGGAAAGAATCATATCGAGCATCTCGTCGGTGGTATATCCTGCGGCATACAGACCTCCGATTATAGCTCCCATAGATGTACCGGCGATATAGTCGATAGGTATATTATTGTCTTCCAGAGCCTTGATAACACCTATATGGGCTATGCCCTTGGCTCCTCCGCCGCTCAGCACAAGGCCTACCGACTGCGGCGCGGGCTTCACCCCGGCATATGCCGCGTGAACCCATGACACACATATAGCCGACAGTATGGCCAACAGCCTCAACGATATGGTGCACAGGCACATACCGACATGACCGGCTGTCTTACACCGTGCCATCGGAGATGAATGAATCCTTGAATCCTATGAAATAAAGCACTCCGTCGAGACCGATTGTAGAAAGGCTCTGACCGGCGGTAGCCTTCACCTTGGGTTTGGCATGATAGGCTATGCCCAGACCGGCTGTAGTAAGCATCGGCAGGTCGTTGGCACCGTCGCCCACAGCTATTGTCTGGGCGATATTGATATTCTCTACCTGAGCGAGCAGGCGCAGAAGCTCGGCTTTGCGGGCACCGTTGACAATCGGGCCGAGATGACGTCCGGTAAGTTTGCCGTCGATGATTTCAAGTTCGTTGGCATACATGTAGTCGAATCCGAATTTCTGCTTGAGATAGTTTCCGAAGTAGGTGAATCCGCCCGACAGTATGGCGGTCTTGAATCCGGCGCGTTTGAGCACCTGCATCATGCGGCCCACGCCTTCGGTAATAGGAAGGTTCTCGGCGATATCACGCATCACGCTCTCGTCAAGCCCCTTAAGCAGCCCCACACGTTCGCGGAAGCTCTCGTCGAAGTCGATTTCACCACGCATGGCGCGCTCTGTAATCGCTTTTACCTTGTCGCCGACACCGGCACGTATGGCCAGCTCGTCGATTACCTCGGTCTCGATAAGGGTAGAGTCCATATCGAAGCACACGAGGCGGCGGCAACGACGGTACATGGTGTCCTCCTGGAGAGATATGTCGAAATTTTCGGTTGCCGACAGACGCATGAATTCACTCTGCATCCGGCTGATATCGCGAGGATTGCCTCGCACGGAGAATTCCACACAGGCTTTTGCACCGGCGGGCTTCGAGTCCTCGAGCGGCACACGTCCGGTAAGGCGCTGTATGCCGTCGATATTGAGCTGCTGCTCGGCAATAATCGATGTAACGGCGGCAATCTGTCGTGCCGTCAGCTGGCGCCCGAGTATGGTGACAATCCAGCGGTTCTTCCCCTGCATCGTTACCCACTCCTCATATTCGCCTACAGGAACCGGAGTAAAGCGTATCTGCACGTTAAGTTCCGACGCCTTGAAGAGGAGGTCTTTCATTATGTTTCCGGAAAGCTCGCCCGAGGTCTTGAAAAGGATACCGAGCGAAAGGGTGTGGTGGATGTCGGCCTGGCCGATATCCAGAATCGAGGCATCGTAGCGTGCAAGAATATCGGTAAGAGTCGCTGTCACGCCCGGACGGTCATATCCGGATATATTGACGAGGATAAGTTCGGTATTCATCTGAAGGGAAGTGGTATAGGGTAAATGTGTGGTTTCGGTGATTGAGTAGTTTATGGTCAGCCTTCGGAATGATAGCGCACCAGGCCCTCCATCGGAGTGCGCAGTACGATGGATATAGTAGTGTCGAGGGCGGCGGCGGCTTCCTCAAGCACATTGCGGTAATGGTAGGCGATTGAGCCCACGAAACCTACAGGAAGGTTGCGGTAATTGTCGTACTGTGCGACATTGCGCACGAAAAACGACTTGAACTCGTTGAGCACCAGGCGGTGTATGGCGGGCTCCTCGATGTTTTTCAGCAGGAACGGTGTCACGCTCGCCAGGAACCGGTTGGGCATCGGCTCTTTGTATACACGGCGCAGGATTGCCGCAGAGTCGAGATTGTATTCGTCGAGGAAACGGTCGCACAGCTCGCGCGGCAGCTGATGCTTGAGCACATCGCCGATAAGATGGCGTCCGAGCACGGCTCCGCTCCCTTCGTCGCCGAGTATATAGCCCAGCGGGCTTATATGGTCCTTGATGAGAGTACCGTTGTAGTATCCGGAGTTGGCACCGGTGCCGAGTATGCAGGCTATGCCGCTCTCGCGTCCGAAAATGGCACGCGCGGCTCCGAGCAGGTCGGAATGAGCCTCGACGGCGTCGACAGGTATGTTGGCGCGTATGGCGCGGCGCACCGTGCGGCATACATCGTCGTCGACACATCCGGCACCATAGAAATATACCTCGGTGACATTGCGGACGAGGTCGCCAAGCTGTAGTATCAGCTCGTCGTCTATATATTGTGAGATTTCTTCTTCAGTAAGTATCAGCGTGTTAATCCCGGAAGTGAAAATCTGCTTCACAACCTTTCCGGCATCCACCAAAGCCCACTCGACCTTGGTGCCGCCGCTATCGGCAATCAGTTTCATTCTCTTAAAGCGTTTATATGCCACAAATTTAATTAATATTTCTTATTCCTGCACTATGATTCAGAGGCCAAATACAGCAAATCTGTAAGTTGCACGGTCAATCGTAATTATCAGCGAATCCTGCAATATCTTCGTATAAGTAAGTCGTAAAGAATGTAATTTTAACTATATTTGTGACCAAATCTCTACACATATTCACAAAACACCGCATTTATAAAGTAATTTTTACGATTTTCTTAAAGATATGAGCAACTATCAGATAGAGGCCGATACGACCGACCGGATTGAGGAACTTCACTACGAGCCGGTGGCCCCGAAATACAAGTCAGTGCAGATGGCAAGCGCAGTCATCGCCTACGCTGTTATGGCGGCGCTCGCATTGTTGCTGCTTCTCGCAGAGAGCCCATGGTGGTGTGTCGCAGCCGAGGCTGTGATTGTCGTGTCATTCATCATCAATATCGCAATACTCAGGAAAGCGTATCAGGCCAAGGGGTTTGCACTCCGCGAACATGACATCACCTACCGCAGCGGGGTGATATTTCCCAAAATCACTACTGTGCCATTCTCCAGAATACAGCAGGTAAGCATCTGTCAGAATCCTGTATCCAAGTTTTTCGGCTTATATTCAATCGATATCGACAACGGAGCACAAGGCATGTCGTCGCTCGCAGTCCAGGGCCTCACCAAGGATAAGGCCGAGGGAATCAAGAATGTCATAACCCAACGACTGAAACACTCATGACTGATTTCTCTGTTCCACAGAGGATGAGCCTCGGTGCGTTTTTCATATATTTTCTGAAGTACTTCAAATTTGTATTCAATGCAGCCATCATCTTCTGGACATATAAAATCTTCAATTCCGACGGCGACTTAGTCGGAAACCTGCTGAAAATCGCAGCCATGCTCGGCGGCACTATCGCATTAGCGCTGGTAGTGGCCTTAATGGCGTACTATAAGATAAAATTTCATGTAGATGGTGGAAACCTCATCTACCGCCACAACCTGCTAAGCAGTGTCACTACCACCATACCCCTCAACAGCATACACACACTGCGCACGCGGCAAGGCCTTCTATACCGTATTCTGGGCATGAGAGGTGTGCTTTTCGACACTCTTGCGGCGCAGGGTGAGGAAATCGAACTCATACTCAGCGAAGCTGACTGGCAGAGCCTCCTGAACCGCATCGAGCGTCAGGAGCGTCCGCAGACCGCTGCTCCGGATATGCCTCCCGTCTACAATCCCACCTCGTTCAGACGATTCAGCAACAAGAATCTGATACTCGACGCGCTGTGTCAGAACCACTTGAAAGGGATGGTGGTGCTGGGCGGATTAGCGGCATTCATTTACAACGGTATGTCAAACGTGTGTGACAACTCCTTTGATATAATCGCAGACTATATTGAATCGCATGCCGACCATTTCGCCGTGTCAGTGGCCGGCATAGCCATGATTTTGGCAGCGACCTACATAGTGTCGCTCGTGCTGTGGCTGGGAAAAGTGCTCCTGCGATACTACGACCTTTCGCTTACATACGGCAAAAAGACGCTGACTTTCAGTCACGGACTGTTTTCACGCATGAGCAGCCGATTCGCACGCGACAAGATATGCACGATATGGGTCAAACGCAATTACCCCGAAAAACAATCGGGCCTTTGCACACTCGCCATGAAGCAGGCCTTTAACTCAAGCATGCAGAAAGAGGATGACAATCTGAAGATTTACGGGCAAGATTGTTCCGACTTTTTCCTCGGGTGGTGGCTCGGACAAGGCTACGGAGCGGAGGCGTCAGTCACCACAGCCAAATCAGGCAAAGGAGTGGCGTTACACTCACTGTTGGCCGACCTGATTCTCTCCTCCGCGGCCACAGTGGCGCTGTGGTATCTCGGGCTATACGTCTGGATAATAGTTCCGGCCATCTACCTGTCAGCAGGCATACCCAAAGGCATCCTGACGATGCGCCACAGCCACATCACCCTCAAAGAGTCATATATCATAATCGGAAACGGACGCTTTGCCGAGATAAAGAATTACCTGAAATACGACAACGTAGAGGTGGTGAGAACCGGCCGTACTCCAATGTCACGTTTTACCGGGCGTGTATCCCTGTCGCTATCAACCCCAGGCACCACATTCACCATCAGAAGCCTCCGGGAGGAGCAGGCGCGCCACATCTACGAACTGATGCTCGCGAAAATCAACGACAGCCGCACAAAAGACAACAGGTACGGATTAACGGGCGAGGTTGAGGTTGAAGGTTATGCCGTAGTTGGAGTTGGTGGTGGGATAGGCTGAGGATGATATCAGGGGTGTGTTGACCTGGTGGTCGATATAGGCCGAGATGGTCATGCGGCGGCTCATCACATATGATGCCGAGAGGTTGAATCCTATGGTGCGCGTGCCGGATGTGGCCTGTGCGTAGTTGGTCTCTATGCGGCGTATGAGCGCCTGTGTCTGCTGGTAGGAGAAGTCGGCGTTGATGGTAAGGTCGTTGGAGATTCCCTGACCCGAGCCACGCATCTTAAGCACGGTGTTGAAGCCTACGATTTTGTAGCCTACGCCGGCCGTGATGTTGCGGGTGTTGGCCTCGACGAGCTGTCCGGCATCGGAATTGAGAGTAAGGGTACGCCCGTCGCGGTATTCGGCATTGAATTTCAGGTCGTTCTTGAGCGTGACAGCAATACCGATGAGCGGAGAGAACTTCTCGGCAATCGACACTGTGGATATATTGTAGGGGGACGACGGTATAGGCGCCCCGTCGGAGTTGGGCACGAATCCCATGTCGCCGGTGCCTACCTGCATCCAGTTGAGATACGAGCCGTAGGAACCCACCGTGTAGGTACACTGGTAGGCATGGTTGAGGGTCACGGTCTTGAATATCTCGCTAAGGCGTCCGATGCGTATGAGGCCGTCGTAGGTCACTCTCCAGTTGGGGAGTATGTCGGTAAGTTTCGGGAAGGGCGTGAGGTATATCTTCCGGGCGTCGACACCGGTGTATGCTGCAATGAATGCGGGTATGAGCACATCGGACGAAGCGCGGTTGGCCTCGCCTACCTTTGTCGAGAACGGTCGGCCGGCATTGGGGTTGTCGGTCATGAATCCGCCGGTAGGATATGTGGTGCCGTGATAGCGGGCCTCGATGCGGCCTGCTATCACAGGAATATTCTCCAGGAACTGATTGAATGCGGCACTGTTGTAGCCATCCTCGGCACGCGACGTGCGCAGGGCCGTGCGCAGGATGCAGTGAGTCTTGGTGTAGCTTCCGGTGCGTGTGGTAGGCATGTCGGCATACATGAACTGCACCTGATTGTTATGATTGTCGGTACGGTTGTTTGTGAGCTTGATTTTCAGGCCGCGCAGAGGCTCGAGGTCGATATCGAGGTTAAACTCATTGGTAGTCGACCATATGGATGGTGATGTCTGATTCTCATCAATCATCAGCCATCCGCGCTCCTTGGCCTTGGCCACATAGTCCTCGCCCGAGAAACCGAACGCGAAGTCGAGGCCCGGCGACATAGGCCCATAGCTGCGGCTCTGTCCGAACACGTTGCCGATATCGGGGCCGAAGAGCGGCAACGACATGGAATGACTCGTGCGGTAACGTATGTTGACCGAGCGTGTCATCATGGCGAAGCGTGTGGCATGCTCGCCAATCTCGCGCCAGATTGTCTTTTCTTCCTTAAGCACCTCGATGATGGTAAACTTGATGTTCTGGTCGCCACGGGTAAGCACCTCTATGGTATTTAAATCCTTGACCCGTGTCCTTACCACAAACGGCTTGCCGTCGGATGTGGTGGCAGTGACCTTGAGCTTGCGGTTGCGCAGATTGTGGCGTATCATCAGCGACGTGTCGGCGTTGAGCTTAAACGTGCGCTCAAAGCGCTTCGCCTTCTTGGGCGCAGTGGCGCGCTTTACCGAAGAGAACCTCTGGTTGACCTTCTTCAGATAGGAGAACTTGTTGTAGAGGCCTTCGAGATTGAGTCGTCCGTCGAAGTTCCATGCCGCCTGGTTGGCGATGGTATTGCCTACCTTCTCGCCGTCGACTGTAGCGCCGCGATCCCAGCGGTAGGTGGCATTGTAAGTGACCGAGCCTGTAAGGAAATCGACCACCGGAATGCGCGAGAACGGCGCCTTGTAGCTGGCGGTGAATGTCTGATTGTAGGCCCAGGGGGTACCCATGCGCAATATCGACTGTATCACCGTATCGCGCCACTCCTTATACCTGTCGGGGAAGAGGCGACGGTTGACAGCCCCGACCGGCTCCTCGATTCGAGCCGAGGTGTTGCTGGCAAAGTTGAATGTCAGCTGCTTGGTAAGATTCCATGTGAGATTGAGCTGACGGTCCCAAAGGAAATTCTTGCTTACCGACACCGGAAGCGTCATCATCTGGTCGACCTCCGAACGTGTCTGCTGCTCGTAGTAATAGCGCGACATGGTGGTAAGGAACGATATGTTGGACGGCAGGTAGTTGACCTCCCACTCCTTGAAGAACTTCAGATTGCGGTTTTTCGATTTAATCCAGCCGAAAGGTTTGGCACCCTTGAGATAGGGCGACCATGTATATTGCAGCGAGCCGCGGTAATCGTTGGTATTCTCATACTCGGTAGTAGGGTCGGAATTATGACGCTTGTTGAACGAGAAGTTGAACACGAAGTTGCCCGGATCCCAAGGCATCGACTTCTCGGAGCGGCGGTCAAACTGTAGTCCGGATATACTGAAGCTCTTGATAGTGGACTTCTCGATGGCATAATCACGTATGGAATCGCGCTCGGCCTTCGTAGTGGCCTCGTCGAGCGCATCCTTGAGGAGCACGTCCTGGTCAAGAGGGTTGTACTTGGGCAGAGTGGTCTCGTTGCTTACCGAATAATATACGGGAGCCTTAAGTTTGAGCTTCTCAGGGAAGAAACGTCCCATATCGGCCTGTACGGCAAAGTTAAACTGGCGATAGTCGTCCATGCGTCTCGCATTGAGCGGCTGATCGACACCGCCGAATCCGGCAGTCTCGATGTGTGTGCCGAAATTGAGGGTGGCAATGTCGCTCACGCCGATATTCACATTAGCCTTTGCAGCCCATCCTCCCGACTCGTCGAAGTCGGTGACTTTAAGCTCGTTGACCCACACGATACCGTCGCGGGCGGTAGATGCGTTGTTGCGCACACCAATCATCATCACACGCACATCGCTAAGCGAGGGATTGCCCATCACGGCCATGCGGTTGGCCTCGTTGTCGGGGTCGCGGCCGGTGAAGAGTGTGGTATACCCTACTCCGCTCGCCGGGTCGTGCTTGGCCCGGTTGCGCTCCTTCTTAAGGCTTACAAGCTCCTGAAGGGCGAAGTCAAAGCGGTTGGAGAGCGGCCATACGGCGTAACGGTCCTCGACATTCTCCCGGTCGTATTTGCGGTGAGGAGTCAGCGTGAGGGGAATCTCGTATTCATAATAATTGTTCTTGATATCGGAACCGAGGCGCAGGAATATTGACAGCTCGCCGCTGCGCAGATTGGTGACATTGTCGATAAGACTTTCGGCATGTACCCACATCTGCAGCCTCTTGTAGTTGCGGAGGTCGTGCTGTGTGTTGCGGTACACGGCGCGCGCGTCGCCCGGCTGAAGGCCGAGCACCTTGAGCGACATCGACTGCTCGTTGAGCTGAAGTATCTGCGACTGTCCGGGGTCGGTGGCACGTGTCACGCCCGGAGGGAGCACATAGTTGACAGGCTCGCGTCCGGCATTCTCCTCGATATTCACCACCGAAATGTCGAGCTCGCCCTCGGCGGGAGAGTCGCCACGGGTGTTGAGCGAATAGCTGTAGGGACGCCACTCGCCGCGCACCAGCTCGAGGGTGGCGAAGCGCAGATGGGTCACCGCCTTGAATCCGGTCATGAACATACGCATGAAGCGCACGGTCGAGAAGTCGTTGATTGACCCCACTACGCGCTCGTAGTCGGACAGAGGTATCTTAAACTGGTACCATTCGGCCATCTGGGTGGTACCGTCGCGGCATACCACCGGCGACACCTGCTTGTCGGTGATATAGTTCTTGCCCACGACAAAATCCTCGGGACGAAGCGACACCTTATACTGGAAGTAGCGCTCATACTCGTTGAGGGTATTGTCCTGGTTGATATCCTCGACATCAGGCCCTGTGCGTGAACTCTGGTAGAGGGGTTCGGGAGCGTCGGACGGAGACAGGGAGTTGCCCTCGACTCCGTTGTAATGCTTGTAGCGCTCGAGCACACTGAGGCGCTGCTCGTCGTAGTCGTAGCCGCGGTAGAAGTGGTAATTGTCGCCGGCGGGGTCGTTGAACGGCGAGAACTGGTCGGCGTGCATACGGTCGATAGCATCGGGCGCGAGCTTGCGGCGCAGTCCGTCGAGATAGTCGGAATAGGATGAGAATGTAAACTCCTCGTCGTTTTTAAGGCCGTCGAGACCTACGTCCTGTACCAGTCGGGAGCCTGCATTGTTGTCGAAGGCGTAGGTGAGGGAGTTCTGTCGCGACACGCGTCCCCACACGGTCTCTTCGAGAAACTGGTTGTTGCCGTCGTAGGGTATGCCGTTTTCGTAGCTTTTGAGTCCGTCCTTAAGGATATCCTCGCTTACCTCGCCGAAGTTGAGATAGAAATCACCTCCCTCGGTATTGGGATTGTCAGGGTCCATGAACGGATTCATGAGCCAGAACTGCACATACTCGATATTGGCCTGCTCGAAGTTGGTGTTGTCGAGCTTGCGCATGATTCCTCCCCAGCGTTTTTCGGGCTGCATGAGATTGCCCTGGTCGTCGATGTTGACGGCATCGAGGTTGTAGGGTCCGCGCTCGGTGGGATAGAATGAGAGGTTGAGAGTCTGTATGAGGTTTGACTCGCCGTAGGCAAGCTGCCTGTCGGGGAAAATTTCGGTTGATGTGACCTCGCGCACATAGGGATTGGAAAGCTGCTTGAGGTCGGAGGCGATGTAGCCGGGACAGAGCGACGAGTTGCGCTGTGTAAACATCCGGTCGATATAGTACCATGCCAGGAGCGCACGGTTCTTGCCATAGTCGACATTGTTGCTCAGCGCCGCCTCGGGGAACAGCGCGTCGGGCCCCTGCTGATATGGCGTCGACGCCAGAGTCCAGGCATATGGCGAACGGAGGTCGATACCGGTCTGTGTCGACTCGAAGTCGTCGACATACGACGACCCGCGGTTGGAGCCTGATTTCTGCTTGTGGGGCTGGAGGCGTGCGGCCTCGGCCTGTATGCTGAGCGTCGACGGCTGTGTGGCGTTGACCGTAGGTATCTTGTTGAGCAGATTGGTCAGCCACATGAAGCGGGTGTTGTAGGCGAGATTGATGCCGAACATTGTATTGTTGACCGTCTCGTCGCCGATATTCACCTTTTCAGTCAGAGCCTTCTCGGAAAAATGCATGATGGTGGCTCCGAGATTGAAGTCCTTGTTGAACTTATAGTTGAGGTCGAGCCCGAGCAGAGTCTTGCGCTGGGTGTTGAACATCGACTGATTCTCAAGAGTCACCGATATGCTTTGGCCAGAGTCGATAATACTCTGGTTGGTGATAGTCACCACTCCCATCGCATAGTCGACGGTATAATCGGAATTCTCGGTGAGCCTCACGCCACCGGCCATCACCACTACCGAACCGCGCGGCACATTCATGGCGTTGAGCCTAATCTGCGAGCCGCCCGACGACTGGTACTCGCCTGAGATGATAAACTTATTCTTGTGGGCGAGCTGGCGGGCGACAACCAGCGTGGAGTCATAAAGCTCGGGGTATGTATAGTTTTCGGCAATCACAGGGTTGCCGATTGCCTTCTCGAGATGAGACCCGAACGGCTCGGCCACAGGGAATATCACCTTGCCCGACGATGCAAGCACGGTATAGCCTTCGATGAAGTCGAAAAATCCGTCGGGATTGCCCTCCTGGTTGGAGTCGAGGCGGTCGAGATTCATCACCTGAAGCAGAGGCTTGTCGGTGAGTCCGGGCACGGGGAGATAGTTGATTTGAGTGCCGGTAGTGTCGCTCAGATACTTGATATTGAGACGGAAATTGCTTTTCTCCACCTGGTAGGCACCGAGAGAGTATACATTTTTCATCATCAGCTTCCACATGGGCACCTTGGGCGAGGTAGTGGTGTTTTTGAGCATCTTTACGTAGAGAGCGTCGGACGAGGTGGTGATGTCGGCCGAAAACTCTCCGACCTGGAACACCTGTCCGCGGTAGGTATACTCGTAGGCCACGCCGAGCACCTCGTCGGCGTTGAGCGCAGTCTTCAGAGATATGTAGCCGAGTGTGGAATTAAGAGTGTATTCCGACGATTGCAGCAGTCGTGCGCTCTCCACCTTCTCGAAGTCGCGTCCGCCCTCGATGCCGAATGCCTGGAGGGGGTCGAGAGCCTGGGTCACGGTGTTGATGTTTCGGGCACCGGGATAATCGGTCTTGATGATGTCGAGAAGGGCATTGGAGGTGTTTGAAGGGTTGGGAACAGCCGGATTGGGGCGCCAGTAATCGCTTGCAAGCACCTGGCTCTCACCAAGGTCCATGAACGATACGATGTTGCGCGACTGGTTGTAGTTGCCGCTCTTGTTTGTCACCCATACCTCGATACGCGTGATGCTCACTCCCGAGGCCACATAGGGGAGCTTGGAGGCAAATGTGTCGTAATTGTCGCGGAAGAAGTGGGCCAGGAAGAAGTGACGGTTCTGGTCGTACTGGTCGGCATTCACCGAGAATTTGGTAGTCTGCACACCACCCTTTGTAGACACCGAGCGCGACTCGCTGTTCTGCTGCGACACAAGAGCGGTGGCGGTAAGTTTGCCGAACTGTAGTGTCGACTTTATACCGAACAGTGCGGCGCTACCGCGTATCAGCGACGAGCCGGTGGTCATCGACACGTTGCCGGCCTCGATGCTTTTTACGATATCGTCCTCCTTGCCTTCGTAGGCGAGGGTTATGTTTTTGGAGTCGAAGTCGAATGTAGCGTCGGTGTTGTAGCTGAGGCCAAACTTCATGCGGTCGCCTACAGAAGCGTTGACATTGGCCTGGATTTTCTGGTCGAAGTCGAAGTATGTGCGGCGACGTGCGGTAAGCGACAGGGCCGGGTTGTCGGTCTTGTTGCTCTTCACGCCCATTGATATCTGTACGGAGCCTGTGGTCTTGAGCTTTACGCCTCCCGGGCCGAAAATCTTCTCAAGCGGTCCGAGGGCGAAGTTCATGTCGAGCACGTTGAACGGTTCTTTTTCCGTCTCCCCCTTCAGTAGCTCGCTGTTGCGCTTGTTGAAATACTGCTGCATCGACTGCCGGAGCTGCAACTGATTGTACTGCGCCGGGGTAAGCATAAAAGGTGTGGCGATATCAAACTCGCCTACCTTGGTGTGGACGATGTAGCATCCCGACTCGATGTCGTATTCTACTTCCGTGCGAATATTAGAGGGTGTGGCCAGGTCGGCGGCCAGTTCATCCTCGGCAAGCGCTTTGTAGTCAGGCGGTATGGTCGGAGTGAGCACGGGGAGTCCCGAGCTGTCGGGGGCCGAGGATAATCCTTGCGCGGGTATGTCGCGCGACGGCGGAGGCGGAGGCAGTATGGCCGGGTCGCGGTACTGCGGTGAAGCGAGCGCTCCGGGCACGGCTATCCCCCAAAGCAAGGCAGCCACGACCGCCGCAAGAAGCAGCATCGTGGTATAGCGGGTTGTCATACAGCGTCTTATCGTCGCCACCAACCGCACAGCCGGTCCATTCGACCGCAAGAAATGTGTATATGACCTTGGCCTTAAAAGTCTCATTCATGAAAAAGATGCCCTTCATTGCAGGCATCCATATGCCATATTAACGTACACCCTACCCTATTTATTTTAGAAAACTTGTCAAATGTTGCCGGCAGGGTCGTACATGTTGATGCCGAAAGGACGAATGGATGTAGGTGTAGGTCAACGTGGTCAACGCCAGCGGCGGTAGGCGTAGCCGAGCATGGAGAAGGCGGCGCGGTCGAGCTCTTCGCGGAACTGGGGTGCTGCGATGGAGATGAGGAGGCGTGCACGGTCAATCATGTTCTTGCCGCGGAGGTTGACGGCGCCGTATTCGGTGACTACCCAATTGGTCTGGAAGCGGGTTGTTACCACTCCGGCACCGGAAGTAAGCACGGGCTTGATTTTGCTTTCGCCGCGCGAGGTGGTCGACAGCATGGCTATGAACGACTGTCCGCCTACACTTCGCGATGAACCGTAGACGAAATCCTGCTGGCCGCCGACTCCCGAGTAGATGCGTGTGCCGATAGAGTCGGCGCACACCTGGCCCGAAAGGTCGATTTCAAGACATGAGTTGATGGCGGCCATGTTGTGGTTCTGAGCAATCACAAACGGGTCGTTGACCCAGGCAATATCGCGGAATATCACCCCCGGATTGTGGTCGAGGAAATCGTAGAGACGGCGTGTGCCGAGGGCGAGTGAAGCTACAGAGCGGCCCGGCTCGACCTGCTTGAGAGAGTTGTCGACTACACCCGACTCGATGAGCGGCATCATGCCGTCGGTCATGGCCTCGGTGTGCAGTCCGAGATGCTTGTGTGAACCGAGCGAATGGAGCACGGCATTGGGGATAGTGCCTACGCCTACCTGCAACACAGCTCCGTCGGGTATCTGCTCGGCTATGTAGCGGCCGATGCGCAGTTCATTCTCAGTAGGCAGAGTGTCGGGAGTCTCGGCCAGAGGGTCGTTGACCTTTACAAGGGCATGTATCCGCGACATGTGTATCACGGAATCGCCATATGTAAAAGGCATCAGTGGATTTATCTGAGCGATTATTATCTTGGCGCACTCAACGGCTGAGGGTGTAAGGTCGGCTGATACGCCAAACGATACGTATCCGTCCTTGTCGGGGAGCGAACAGTTGATGAAGGCGACGTCGAGGTCGATGGTACCGTCGCGGAACAGCTGCGGCACCTGGCCGAAGAAACGCGGAGTGGTGGTGGCATATCCCTGGTTGACCCATCCGCGCACAGCGTTGGACACGAAGAACGAGTCGATAAGGAATGAATCCTTGAGGGCCGGATCGCACAACGGCGACACACGGCGCCCGAGGGCGAAAGCATTGAACAGAACTACATCGCGCAACTCGCTCCCTCGCTTGGCAAGGGCTGCAATCAGAGCTTCAGGTATCGAGCAACTGCCCTGAACAAACACGTGGTCGCCGCTCTTTACCATTTTTACCGCCTCTTCAGGGGTCATATATCTGCATTCCATATCTTATTCACTTGAATTAGTCGGTTAAGAGCCTGAATAACGGCTCTAAAAGCATGTATAAAACAAGGAATATGTAACAGTCTGACGCCAACATGGCTGAAAGGCAGCAGGAATGTGCGATAGAACTTTACCTGCAGTTACACATTTCCCCGAGTTTTGTGCAAAGATAATCTATTTTTCCGAAAATAAAAGAGTGTATGCATATATTATACAACACAACCGACTATTATACCAATTTCAGACGCGTATAAGGGTGCAAACAGGTGAATAAAACCCCGCACCACATATATATAATATAAAAGGCACTGTGCCGTAAAGTCGACACAGTGCCATAAGTATGGTGAATCAATTTTCTCAGCGTATGGCCACCTTGACTGTAGCGGTTGCAGCAGAGGTCTTGGCAGAGACTACATATACGCCGTGAGCCACTCCGAGAGCGACTACCGAACGTCCGGCCTCAAATGCATGTGTGGCTACCGCAGCACCGGCGGCGCTGTAGACGGTAAGCACACCGGGGGCGGTAGCGTCTACAGTGATGTTGCCAAGCTCATCGCCACTGATGGCAAGAGCGTCGGATGCAGCGCCGACCGACGAGATGGCAGAGCTCTGGTGCTTGTAGGGGGTGTAAAGGCCTACGATTTCAGCTTCGTCGAGCTTGTTGAACAGAGTTGAGCCAAGCAGAGTGGCCTTGCCGGATGCGGCGTCGACCTCGTGGATGGCACCGTTGGTGCTATCGCCGGTGTGGGCCCAGAACAGTCGTCCGGTGTTGTGGTCAAAGGCCATAGACTGGAGGTACTTCACGTTGGTGACTCCGGTAGCACCCACAAGGGCCGGCTCGGCTGTAGCGGGATTGATTGTATAGAGGTTGCCGTCGTCGCCAATAGCATATAGCTTGCCGGAAACGTTGCATGCGAGGGCACGGACAATGAAGCCTACAGAACCTAGAGCCTCGACGGTGCCGTCGTCGGTATTGACCTTGACAAGCTCAACGTTGGCGTTATCGCCGTCGGGACGGATGGCATACATCGTGGAGGTCGAATAGTCGTAGGCCATGTCGAGGATATAGTCGTCGGCATTGTCGACGGCACGCTGCACAGTCCAGGTGACGGGGTCAATCTCTACAAACTGGCGCGACATGCCATACCATGTGGCAGTATAGCCATAGAAACGTCCGTCGACACACTCTCCGGCGATTACCAGCGCATCGTTGGGAGTAACCTCACGCAGGAAGTCGGCGCTCTCGGGGTCGTTGCTCTGAATCTTCATGAATCCGGCATTGCCGTAGGCGCTCCAGCGGTAGCCGGTGAGCTCGACGTTGCTGATGTTGGGGATGAGCTGCGAGCAGGCGTCGTTGGCAGGAGTCTGATCGCCCTCAACCGAGGTGTAGGCGGTGAAGGTGTGCACACCCTCTGTCAGCTCGATGTCGGCGATAGTGATGTCGGCCGACTCACCCTTGTTGATGGTACCGTCGAAGGTCTTGCTGACCGGAGCGGCATCGTTGAGCTTGACCGAGACAGGGAAACCGGTGATGGGTTTTTCGCCGAAGTTGGTCACTGTAACGGTGACACTGACAGAATTGCGTATGTTGACCGACTTGACAGGCGACACAAATGCTGTAACGCCGGCGTCAATGTCGTTGCTGCGCGAGAGGGAGTCGGAAGTGGCTTTTGCCGACTCGCCGTTGAGATATACTGCCGACACGGCATAGAGGTAGCGTCCGGATACAAGCGACGCCCAGCCCTCATCGGTAAACGACATCTCATTGACGGGCGATGATGTGAGTTTCTCCCATTCGCCCTCCTTCTCGGTGGAGCGGTAGACATTGTAGGCACACTTGGGAGCGTCGGGATTGTCAGCGATGGCCACCTCGGTGCCGGGCACTATGCAGTTGGCCATGATGCACCATGGATAGTAACCGTCGTAGACGTAGGGGTCATCATAGGCCCATTTGAGCTGATTGTTACCACCTGTCTCTGTACTTCTCTTGGCTGTGCCGAGAGGATACTTCGAGGCATTGAGGCACTGCACACCCACGATATAATCGGTATCCTTCTTGATTTCAACAGGATTGTCGAGCTTCACTGTAACCCACGAGCCTGCCTCTGTCACGAGTCCGGCGGGAATAGTCTGTGCGGCAAGCTCAACATTATTGTCGCGCGTGCCTTTCCACACCTTGGCCACGAATGTACCGGCCGAGGCTTTGAGATAGACCTTGATTTCGCCGATTGAGAGTCCGGCCATATTCTTGGCAGCGATAAGCTCCTTGCCGTAGTAGTGGCCAACATTGTAGTCGGTACTTGAGTAGTCACCGCTATTACTGTCGATTTCGGAGATATCACCTACCGACTTCCAGCCAGTCTCGCCGTCGCGCGACAAGGGGTCTAACCATGTAAGAGCCACCGAACTGCCGTCGGCTGCCACTGCGGCATCAAGGCCATAGGCCGGTATGAGCGAGCGCTGAAGTTCTGTGGTTCCGACTGCAATCTCTGTCTCGGATGTATTGTTAAACTCTAATTTAAATACATCGTAGAGCGGATATTCGATGCTGAGAGTGTAGTCTTTGCCGGAGTAAACGGCGTCGAACTTCCATCGGCCCTCGGCATCGGCAGTCACAGCGGCCTCCTCGTAGCCAGCAATACGCACTACCGCACCTGCGGCGGCCTTGCGTGTATCGCCGGCGATTATAGAGCCCGACAGGGTATAGTTGGCGAGCTGCTTCATGGCTACATCCTTGACCGTAGTCTTGCCGTCGGTGATATCTACAGCCACATCGGCATCTTCGTAGCCGGGAGCTGTGACGGTAATCCGAGTGGCTGCTACGGGCACGTAGCGGAGTGTGTATGCGCCCTCGGCATCGGTTGTGACCGTCATGCCGGCATATGCAGGCACACTGACGGTAGCGCCGGAGATAGCACGTCCGGTAGCCGAATCCGTGACTTTACCGGATAGTGAGCCGATATTTTTCGGGCTGATGATGAAACGCGTGGAAGGAACCTCCGAAACAGCTTTGTCGGAATAACCCGGTGTGGGGAGCGAAGTGATGTCGACCTCGCCCGACACATATTTCATAAAGCTGCGGGGAGCACCGCCAAGGTCGAGCGAAATGAAGCGGTCGGCATATGAACCGGTGGGATTGCTGTCCTTTATAAAGGTAACGATGATGTTGCCACCCTGATAGGCATAGGGCTCGGTAAGAGCGATTTCGATGTCGCGGGTACCGTTGCCGAGAGTAATCTCACCCTTGTATACCTCTTTGGCATCCGACATGTCGGCATATCCGGCAGTAAGGTCGGAAAGCCCGGTAGGAGCTATATAAATCCTCACAGGGAATGTAAGGTCGCTGTCCATGCCGCGGAAAGCCCGGTAGACCAGAGCCGTGATGTCGCCCTGAATGAAACGCAGGTCGTCGGGAGTGTAGATAGTCTGCGAGACGGCTGTCTTGTCGGTAAGGTCGATTGGCAGACGCTTGAGCGAGTTGTTGCGCTCGGTGGTCTGTGCCACGCCCATGTCGGCAAGAGCATCGCCATATATGATTGCCGACGAATATCCGTCGACAGCCGACGAGCCGGCACTGTTTACGGCCACGACAGAGTAGACACACATCTTGCCCTCGGGAGCGGCGGTATCGGTATATGCCGTGCCGGTAACTCCGGTGGCTACAGTAGAGGTGGCTCCACCGACAGTGCGGCTTACTGTATATGTAAGATTGTCGAGGTTGACGAATCCCTTGTTGGCTCCTGTCGTGGGAGCGGTCCATGTGAGTGTGATTTTTCCGTCAATAGCCATTGCCATCAGGTCTTTGGCGGCAGCTGGCACATCCTCGCCTATAAATACGGAGCGTACAGCCGACAAGGGAGTCTCGCCTTCGGCATTTTTGGCCGATATGGCATACTTGTGTGTTCCGGCGGGAGCAGCATTGTCAGTCCATGTGGCAGCCTGGCCAAGGGCTACGTCGTCGATGGTAGCCACAAGCTCATCGTCGCGGTAAACGAGGATTGACAGCTCGGTCAGCGCCTGGCCGTTGGCGGTCTTGGAGGGGTTGGTCCAGGAGAGTGTGGCGCTCAGCGCGCCGTTGTCGCCCGCTTTTGCAGTAAATCCGGTGGGCTTGGCCGGTCCGAGCTGATTGTACACATATACATTGTCGACGCTCAGACCGTAGGTGCCCGACGCCTGATGACGGAAAGCGATATGGATGGTCTTGCCGGCATATGCGCTAAGGGCACGGCTGAAACTATAGATTTCGATATCGTCCATGTAGCCGTTGTCGACTTTCTCGCTATAGAAGGTCGTGAAGTCTTCGGCGGCGGTACCGGTCTCAGAGATAAGTACCTCAAGAGGCTCGGCATGCTCGATGTCCTGTGCGGCATATTTGAACTCCAGCACATGGGCGTTGTTGGAAACCGTCACGGCGGGAGTAATCAGCCAGTTGTCCTGGGCCTCGTAGGCAGAATAATCGGAAGGGTCGCGCAGAAACGAGACAGCGAGCTTTTTGCTGCCGCTTACCTGGTCGACTCTATTTCCGCTATATCCAATCCAACATTTTCCGTCGCCATCCTTATCAAGGAGCGACCATCCAGAGGGCGGGAATTCCGCGCCCTCGAAGTCCTCGCCCAACACCACTGACTGCGCATAGGCAGATGGTGCCACCATTGCAAGCATGGCTGAGAACTTCATTGCAAGTAAACGTTTATTCATACGAAACTTATGTTTATTTCTCCGGTCAGATTATTTCGATGTTTCTTCGGCAAAATTCTTGAATCTTATCTATCGGCAGGCACATCAAGCATAAATCCAGCCATTTCCGACAAAATTATACTTTTTGACACTATTTTCAAAATAAAAACAGATTATTTCTATAAATATGCGTCACAATCCCACATATTTTCCGAATAATTACTCAGAGATTTGTTTAGAGCTTTGTATAATAATAAATAATACCACCGGTTTAGGGGGTAAAGGGTGGCTTAATTGTCTAATAAGTAAGT
>NZ_JAIDKI010000150.1:5674-8407 GCF_029051885.1 Muribaculum sp. | reverse complement strand
GTCCTTCTCCCGGAAAATCAGGCACAGGCTCGGCTGAATAATACAAGTGAGTGTTGGGGTGAAGCTGTTCCACACCATACCGTGCCGACAGCAAACGCCATGGAGCAACCTTCATCACTGCCGGCCATGGCTCATAGAGCCATCCGCCGGCTATTGGTGTGCCATATCCGGACTCTGCACCGGCTTCCTCTCCGAACTTGAAACCCATCTCACCATTCGGCGTAACGACATGAATGTCCGGCTCATAGTCGCCACTACAATCGGCCTGCAAGTCGCAACGCGCCACCAGCTCCTTGCATTCTGTCGATGACCCGAGCGACCATAGGTCGGTTGTGCACGGAAGATCACGCAAAGTCTGAGTCACATCAAGCATCGGCGACATCTTGACAATAAGCGTCCTCACCTTTCGTCTCAGCAGAGGCAGCATAGACAGAATATCCGGTTCACAATCTCTAAGGCCGAATACGCGCCCTCCATTATTGTCCCTACGGGCCGGATCAATGAACGCGACATCAAATCTGCCATCCGACACACTTTCCAGATAATCCCGACAGTCGGCACATATGGCTTCCACATCAGATACTGTTATATCCGCATTATGTCTCAGAGCGGCAGAAACCTCAGGATTGCGTTCCACTGCAATGACGTGTATGCCCGTATTGCGGGCTATTGTCATAGCATCGACACCGAGTCCGGAAGTAAGATCGACAATCGAATGTGTGCCGGCAGGAATCATAGCGGCATGCATTCGGGCCAGTTCATCGCTTGTCGACTGCTCTCCTGAAAGCGATGTCGGGAAATAGAACCTGTCGGATGATATCTCGCAAGGTAGCTTACGCCGATATTTTCGGCGACATTCTATCTGCCTGACCGCATCGTCAATCCACGGCTCACGCCCATGCCATGCAAGGCGCAGCTTTACAGGGTCATCATTCTTGTGAGTTTCTATCCAAGCCCAAAAACGTTCATCGTCAAATATTTCCATTTCTTAAGAATACGCAGTCAGATAATCAGGCATATGCCGTCAGATTCTACTACTCAGAGTATTACAATAGTGGCACCGGGCCGACAGCCCGATGCCACCTGATATTTAATATATGCTTTACGGCTGATTAGCCCTTGATAGCGGCTACGCCGGGGAGTACCTTACCCTCGATAGCCTCGAGAAGTGCACCACCACCGGTAGATACGTAGCTAACCTGGTCGGCCAGACCGAACTTGTTGACACAAGCTACAGAGTCGCCACCGCCAACGAGAGAGAATGCACCGTTTTCAGTAGCCTTTACAATAGCGTCGGCTATTGCACGCGAACCGGCTGTAAAGTTGTCGAATTCGAACACTCCGGCAGGACCGTTCCAAAGGATAGTCTTAGAGGGCTCGATAGCGTCAGCAAATCTCTTGCGTGTCTCAGGACCTGCATCAAGACCTTCCCATCCATCAGGTATGTCGTTGCTGGGGCATATCTTTGTATTGGCATCATTGCTGAATGAGTCAGCAGCAACGCAATCGGTACCAAGGATGAGGTTTACACCCTTCTCTTTAGCTTTCTTGATGATGTCAAGAGCGAGGTCGAGCTTGTCATCCTCTACGATAGACTGACCGATCTTACCACCCTGAGCCTTGGCAAATGTATATGTCATACCGCCGCAGAGGATAAGATTGTCAACCTTGTCCATGAGGTTCTCGATAATACCGATTTTGGTAGATACCTTAGAGCCACCCATGATAGCGGTGAAAGGACGCTTGATATCGCTGAGGATATTGTCAACGGCCTTTACCTCTTTCTCCATGAGATAACCGAGCATCTTGTCGTCAGCGCCGAAATAGTCAGCGATAACAGCAGTAGAGGCGTGCTTGCGGTGAGCTGTTCCGAAAGCGTCGTTTACATATACGTCGGCGTAGCTTGCAAGAGTCTTGGCGAATTCCTTCTGACGACCCTTCATTTCCTTCTTGGCATCCTCATAAGCGGGGTCAGCCTTGTCGATGCCGACGGGCTTGCCCTCTTCTTCGGGATAGAAGCGGAGGTTCTCAAGCAGCAGGACTTCGCCGGGCTTGAGGTTTGCAGCAGCTTCTGCAGCGTTTGCGCAATCAGGAGCAAACTTCACGTCTGTGCCAAGGGCCTTTGCTACGGCATCCTTAATCTGGGACAGAGAGAACTTGGGGTTAACCTTACCTTTGGGCTTGCCCATATGCGACATTATGATGAGGCTGCCACCGTCGTTAAGGATTTTCTTAAGAGTAGGAAGCGCACCGCGGATACGGGTATCGTCGGTAATATTGCCGTTTTCGTCCAGAGGCACATTGAAGTCCACACGAACGATAGCCTTCTTGCCGTTGAAATTGTAATTGTCGATAGTTGCCATTATTATATTATTTGGTTAAGTAAAAATCACAGTATTGTATCGGCAAAGATAATTGAAATTTTTGATACTTACACTTATTAATGTGTAAATATGGTTAACAGACAAGCAGATTCAGTGCTATCAGTCTATTACACCATATTCCTTGAGCAGTGCAGCCATCTGGTCGCGGAGTTTGGCGGCCTCATGTCCGGCGGCCTCGGCGAAGTCGGCTCCGGTAGAGGCATAGATAATGCCCCTTGATGAGTTTACAAGCAGCCCGCAATCTTTGGTCATACCGTATTTGACGACCTCTTCCAGACTACCGCCCTGCGCGCCGACTCCCGGCACAAGAAGGAAATTATCGGGAGCAACCGCACGGATATCCTCAAAC
>NZ_JAIDKI010000150.1:0-5574 GCF_029051885.1 Muribaculum sp. | reverse complement strand
ACCGACTACATACATCAGTTCATCGGGAGATGCCCACTTCTGCGAGGTAAGTATCACATTCTCAAACAGGCGACGTCCTTCACCATCCCGGATAAACTGGAAGTCGTGGCTGCCCTTGTTGGAAGTAAGAGCCAAAAGCACCACCCATTTGCCGGGATAACCGAGGAACGGCGTCACACTGTCCTCGCCCATATAAGGAGCGACAGTCACCGCATCGGCCTGAAGATGCTCGAAAACACCGCGGGCATACAGTTTGGAAGTATTGCCGATATCGCCACGTTTGGCGTCGGCTATCACAAACTGATCGGGATACTTCTCTTTTATATACTTCACAGTATCCTCAAGGGCCAGCCAACCCTCTACACCCATGCTCTCAAAGAAAGCCAGATTTGGCTTGAACGCCACACAGTAAGGGGCTGTAGCATCGACAATTGCCTTGCAGAATGCAAGAAGTGGATTCTCCTCGCGGAGCAGATGTTCCGGAATCTTCTTAATATCCGGATCAAGTCCTACGCATAAAAAGGAGCCCTTGTTCTTGATGTTTTCGATTAAATTTTCGCGTTTCATTATCTTGATTTTGATTTTATGTCAATTACATGAGCCGGTTGTAATACTCCGAAGGGCATACTGCCATATACAATCGGCTTATAAGAGGATGCCCTAAAGCTCGCTCGCTTTAAGTTTCTCGGCATTTTCCGCAACTATAAGATGGTCGATACAGTCCTGTATGTCACCATCCATAAACGCGGAGAGATTATAGATAGTATAGTTGATGCGATGGTCTGTAATACGTCCCTGCGGATAGTTGTAAGTGCGTATTTTGGCCGAACGGTCACCGGTCGACACCATGGTCTTGCGCCGTGAAGCTATATCATCGAGATATTTTTGATGTTCCTTGTCGTAGATAAATGTGCGCAGACGACTGAGAGCGCGCTCTTTATTTTTTGGCTGGTCGCGGGTTTCGGTACATTCTATAAGAATCTCTTCGGTGACTCCGGTGTTAGGATTTCGCCACATGTAGCGAAGGCGCACACCCGACTCCACCTTGTTTACATTCTGACCGCCGGCACCACCCGAACGGAAAGTGTCCCACTTGATTTCGCCCTCGTTGATTTCGATATCAAACTCTTCGGCCTCGGGCAGCACCGCAACAGTAGCCGCCGAGGTATGTACACGCCCCTGGGTCTCGGTTGCCGGCACACGCTGTACTCGGTGGACTCCGGATTCATATTTAAGAATACCGTAGACGCCTTCGCCTGTCACAGAGAACACAATCTCCTTGAATCCTCCAGCAGCACCCTCACTGAAACTGCTTACCGCACAATGCCAGCCTTTCGACTCGCAGTACTTAGTATACATTTTATATAAATCACCGGCAAATATAGCCGCCTCATCACCACCAGTACCTCCGCGAATCTCTACGATTGCATTCTTGCCATCTTCGGGGTCAGCCGGCACGAGGAGGAGCTTTATCTCCTCTTCCATCTCCGGCAGTTTTGCCGTAGCCTCGTCAAGCTCCTCTTTAGCCATGGCACGGAGTTCGTCATCATTTTCAGAAGCCAACACCTCATGCGCCTCGGCAATATTGTCGAGTGCGGTACGATAGGCACGTGTAGCCTTGGTAAGGCGCTCCAGGTCCTTATACTCCTTTGTGAGCTTTACATAACGCTTCATATCGGCAATCACCGAGGGGTCAGTAATAAGAAGGCTTACCTCCTCAAAACGCGCCTCTATGCCGTCGAGACGTGACAACAGATTGTTTTCGGCCATTTATATCTTGATAATCTTATGCATACAAATAAGTCATAGCAATCTCACAGAAGCACATCCCGCAATATCACATTCAGACATGCCATCAGCCATCATGCTATCCTCTGCAAATTTACAAAAAATCTCCCACAGAGCCACAGCCCTGCAAGAGATATAATAAATTATTAGACAATATCAGACAGCGTATCCCATCAGGCGTATTATCATAGGAGCAAGGAGAGCTGTCAAAAGCCCGTTCAAAGTAAGTCCAAGCGAAGAAAATGCGCCATAACGGTCGCTACGCTCCATTGCTGCCGAAGTGCCGACAGCATGGGCCGCAGTCCCAATCGACAGTCCGGATGCAATAGGGCTGCTGATACGGCTCATTTTTACAATCCCGAAACCGGCCATGCCTCCAAATATTCCGGTACACACTACTACCGCCGCCGTAAGCGGAGGAATACCCCCGATAGCCGAGGCAATCTCCATGGCAATAGGTGTAGTCACCGCTTTAGGAGCGAGTGACATCGCCACCTCCTGTGTGGCGCCTAACAGCCGCGCAAGCAGAAGAACTGATACAATCCCCGCCACACAACCGGCAAGCTCAGACACAAGCAACGGCACAAGCTGTTTTCGTATGGCACTGAGCTGCTTGTACAACGGAACACCAAGTGCCACCACAGCCGGTTTAAGCCAGAAATCTATATATTCGCCACCGGCCTGATACGTTTCAAAATCAATATCAAAAAAGCACAGAAAGCTAATCAGGCAGGCTATGGCTATAAGTATCGGATTGAGTATCTTAACTCCGGTACGGCGCTGCAGCAGTTGACCACCGAGATAAAAGCCGAAAGTCAGCGCTATCAGAAAATATTTGTTGGTAAGGAATTCCATATACATATTTATATTAGATACCCACACTACGGCGCTGACGCTTTGACATACTGCGGCGCACCAGCTGATGCACCCAACCGGTAACTGCGATAATGACAACAGTGCTGCCGACAGAAGCACCGACAATCGGAATCCATTGGTCAGCAAGCAGCCCCAGACACTTCATAAGTCCGACTCCGGCAGGCACAAAGAAAAAACCGAGGTTGTGCACAAGAAAAGCAGAAATCCGGTCAACCCACTCAAGACGCACGACACCGAGTTTCAACGACAGAGCAAGCAACAACATGCCTATGATACTTGAAGGCACGGTAATACCGGTACATTTCACCACAAACTCGCCTATGGCGAGAAATACGAAAATAATTCCAAATTGAAGAATAGGTCTCATCTGAGATGCTCTTAGAGCTTGTTTAATAATGCGGGTGCAAAGGTAACCACAAATTCAATACATTGTTATCCCATATCAAAAAATATTCTTAAATTTGCACACGAAAAATGGCTGCTCCACTTGAAGAGTCAAGACTGATGGGGCTATCCGATAAAGCCACAAGGCTTTCGTATAGGGAATCCGGTGAGAATCCGGAACAGTACCCGCTGCTGTAAGTCCTACTTATAAAGTATGTTGCACAACGCCATTGGCCTTACCGGCCGAGAAG
Organism: Muribaculum sp.; assembly: GCF_029051885.1. Taxonomy (GTDB): domain Bacteria; phylum Bacteroidota; class Bacteroidia; order Bacteroidales; family Muribaculaceae; genus Muribaculum. Next base: position 2,275 of record NZ_JAIDKI010000150.1, on the reverse strand, counting down.
GCGCAACAACGACCGGGACAAGTCAGAAGACCTGCCATTTATTCAGCAGACACCTCTTGCCTACGGGACTATGGGCATCTCATCACCTAACCACAGGACCACTATAGGCCCGGAGAATGATTCAGAATCCCGTCATCGCACCGCAGCTCTGCATGTATGAACGGGATTATTCATTATTTTATAATTAATCAACAAAATGAACAGAATCATTATCTCAGCTTTTACCCTTGCCAGTGCGCTAATGTTGAACGCGCAGTCCGACATCGTAGTCCTCGACCTTACAAAGGCGACTACAACATTGAATTTCAACGAGGAAAACGGCGCATGGACAGGCACATATGACGACGATGCAGAAAGCATCGACAGCCAGTGCTTCTCATTCGTACACAACTCCATGGGAGAATACAGCACCTGGTGGGGATTCACAGCGTCCAATTCTGCCAATAATGTACGCCAGGACGATACTATGAAGTTTCAGTTCAGCAACATGGCTCAGGGCGGCATCGTACTCAACGAGGATGGAACTGTAAAAACCGATGAAAACGGTATGCCTGTAGTAAGCGCAGATGTGCCTTATATGGTAGCCTATGCCAGCAGCGCTTTCGCAAAGCATCCTGCCGATATGGCATTCAACGACGGGAAAGCATACGAGGCAGTAGGTGTTTATGTCAATCTTAACAGCTATCCATACTACTGTATAGAATACGGCGATGCTTACGCACGCGCATTCCGCAACGGAGACAAATTCACCCTTACAATACATGGTATCGCTCCCGACGAAAGCGAACGCACTGTAGATACAGAGCTCGCATCGTATACCAATGGCGACCTTACCATAAACAGAGGATGGAAATATGTCGACTTGTCATCGCTCGGCATCGTTAATCAGATCTACTTCTCGCTCAAGACCACCGACGTAGGCCAATGGGGAGACAACACTCCGACCTACTTCTGTCTCGACAAACTTATGGTAAAGCCTGTGTCGACATCGGGCATCTCGACCGTCAATGCCAACGACGCCAACATCAGCTATGACCGTGCCAACAAGATCGTCAGCATCGGCAACGCATCCTTTGCATCGGTATACAACACCGCCGGACAGTGTGTAATGTCGAGCGAGAATCATACATTTGACATCTCGTCGCTCTCTGCCGGAATTTATGTGATAAAAGCCGGCAACTCAAGCCTCAAAATAGTAAAATGAACCGATATCTAACATATATCCTTGTTGCCACGACATCAGCATCGATGCTGGTGTCGTGCAACAAGGACGATATAATCGAATCCGAAACAGGAATCAACACTCCTGAAGGTAGTTTCCGCCCCTCTGTGCCGACAAGTTCAGAGATGAGCACCAATGTATATGAATGGACTCCGGCTCCCGGCCAGTTTATCAACGAGTCGGCAATGATCGAATCAATCGGAGGAGAAATCACCCCCGAGGCTGCTGCCGCATGGGCCGAACAGCGTCTTTCCGAGCATCTGTTTGTATCGCTTGGCGCATTCGGCGGATATATCATTGTCGGATTCGACCACAGCATACCGGCAAGCAACGGAGAATATGATTTTGCTGTACTTGGGAATTCATATTTTAACGGTTCTACCGGAACGGGTGGTTCCAACGAGCCCGGCATAGTATATGTGATGCAGGACACCAACGGAAACGGACTGCCTGATGACACCTGGTATGAGCTACGCGGAAGCGAGACCGGAAAAGATGGCACAATACAAGATTATGCCGTAACATATTCGCGCCCTGACGCTCCAGGCATGGCAGTATCCTGGACTGACAACCAAGGAAATTCCGGCACTGTCGACTATCTGGGATTTGTACATAAGCAGGATTATTACTATCCGTCATGGATAAAGGCAGATACATACACCCTCAGAGGCACATGTCTGGCAGCCCGCACATCGCAGGATACATCAAGCGGACTATGGAACAACAATGCCTTCGGATGGGGATATGCCGACAATATGGGCGCCGACAACATCTCAACCTCCTATGGACCTCAATGCAACCGATTCAGAATATCTGACGCAATGAACGTCGACGGAAGCCCGGTCAAGCTCGCCTACATCGATTTTATCAAGGTCCAGACCGGCGTCAACTCCAAAGCCGGAGGGCTTGGTGAAGTATCAACCGAAGTATTCGGTTTCTTAGACCTTTCTCTTGCAAAACAATAAATGTTGCCGCCGGGGTCGTATAGCTTGAGACGATTTTCGACATGTGACGAAGGAGTGTACTTTATGTACACGACTGAGGAACAGGGCG
>NZ_JAIDKI010000015.1 GCF_029051885.1 Muribaculum sp. | reverse complement strand
CCCTCATCACAAGCGAAAATATGCTCGACGATTGACCGCCCTGACGGTAACATTTATTATTAAACAAGCTCTAAGAGCCGGTTGTCAGACATAACGGCACCACAAAAGATAACCCGCGACACCGAAGGGTATATAAAAAGACTGCGGCGTAAACCGAAAATTCGGTTTACGCCGCAGCTTATTCAGTATATCGTCGAATATGTCGACTTAACCGGGATTACTCGGCACACTTGGCCTTGATAAACTCGCGGTTGAGACGTGCGATATTGCTAATCTTGATACACTTGGGGCACTCAGCCTCGCAGGCACCGGTGTTGGTGCAGTTACCAAAACCGAGCTCGTCCATCTTCATCACCATGGCGCGTGCGCGACGTTTGCGCTCAACCTGTCCCTGGGGAAGGAGGGCAAACTGGCTTACCTTGGCAGAAACGAAGAGCATGGCGGAGCCGTTCTTACAAGCAGCCACACATGCACCGCAGCCGATGCAGGTAGCCGAGTCCATAGCCATGTCGGCGTTGACCTTGGAGATGGGGAGGTTGTTGGCATCCTGTGCGCCGCCGCAGTTGAACGACACGTAACCGCCGGCCTGCTGAATCTGGTCGAAGGCGTTGCGGTTGACCATGAGGTCCTTAATCACGGGGAAGGCAGCAGAGCGCCAGGGCTCTACAGTGATTGTCTCGCCATCCTTGAAACGGCGCATGTAGAGCTGGCAGGTGGTAGCACCTGTAGCGGGGCCGTGGGGATGTCCGTTGATATAGAGCGAGCACATACCGCAGATGCCTTCGCGGCAGTCGTGGTCGAATGCGATTGGCTCCTCGTGGTTGTTAACGAGCTGCTCGTTGAGAATATCGAGAGTTTCAAGGAACGAGGTGTCGGTATCGGTCTCCACGGTATAAGTGCGGAACTCACCTTTTTCCTTAGGACCGGCCTGACGCCAGACCTTGAGATTTACAGTCATATTTGCCATGTTGTAGAAAATTCTTTAAGAGTTACGACTTATAGTTACGTGTCTGTACCTTTATAGCCTCGTAGTGGAGGGGCTCCTTGATAAGTTCGGGAGCCTTCTCATCGCTTCCCTGGTAATCCCAGCAGGCTACGTAGAAGTAGTTTTCGTCGTCGCGCTTAGCCTCGCCTTCCTCTGTCTGGTACTCTTCGCGGAAGTGGCCGCCACAGCTTTCGTTGCGGTTGAGAGCATCGTAAGCCACGAGTTCGCCCATTGTGATGAAGTCCTTGAGGCGGAAAGCCTTGTCGAGCTCATTGTTCATGCCATCAGCAGTGCCGGGTACATAGAGGTTGGTCTCAAACTCCTTGCGGAGAGCCTTGAGCTTGTCGAGAGCGAGGGTGAGGCCTTCCTTGGTGCGGCCCATACCTACATATTCCCACATGATGTGGCCGAGCTCCTTATGGAGAGAGTCGACAGAGCGCTTGCCCTGAATCTTGAGGAACGCGTTCTGAGCCTCCACACATTTCTTTTCAGCTTCAGCAAATTCGGGGCCGTCGGTGCCGGGGCAGGGAACGGTAATCTGGTCGCTGAGGTAGTTCTGAATTGTGTAGGGGAGCACGAAGTATCCGTCGGCAAGACCCTGCATGAGCGCAGAAGCGCCGAGACGGTTAGCGCCGTGGTCGGAGAAGTTGCACTCGCCGATAGCAAACAGACCCTTGAGAGAAGTCTGAAGCTCGTAGTCAACCCAGATACCACCCATTGTGTAGTGGATAGCGGGGAAAATCATCATCGGGTTGTAGTAAACCTGACCGTTGATTTCGCTGCCTTTCTCGCCGGGGTTGACATCGGTAATCTCCTCGTACATGTCGAAGAGGTTGCCGTAGCGCTGGCGTACAACATCGATGCCGAGGCGGTTGATGGCCTCAGAGAAGTCGAGGAATACGGCGAGGCCGGTGTTGTTGACACCGAATCCCTTGTCGCAACGTTCCTTGGCTGCACGCGATGCAACGTCGCGGGGCACGAGGTTGCCGAATGCGGGATAGCGGCGCTCGAGATAGTAGTCGCGACGCTCTTCGGGAATGTCGGAACCCTTGATTTCACCACGCTGGAGCTTCTTGGCATCCTCGATATCCTTGGGCACCCAGATGCGGCCGTCGTTGCGGAGCGACTCAGACATAAGTGTGAGCTTCGACTGCTGGTCGCCGTGCACAGGGATACATGTGGGGTGAATCTGTACGTAAGAGGGGTTGGCAAAGTATGCGCCCTTGCGGTAGCAAGCCATAGCGGCAGAGCAGTTGCAACCCATAGCGTTGGTCGAGAGGAAGTAGGCGTTGCCGTATCCGCCGGTAGCGATAACTACGGCGTGGGCGGCGAAGCGCTCGAATTTGCCGGTAACGAGATTCTTGGCGATGATACCGCGGGCACGGCCGTCGATCATTACCACATCGTGCATCTCGTAGCGGTTGTAGCTCTTAACCTTGCCGAGGTTGATCTGGCGGTTGAGCGAGCTGTATGCACCGAGCAGGAGCTGCTGGCCGGTCTGGCCCTTTGCGTAGAATGTACGCGACACCTGTGCGCCACCGAACGAACGGTTGGCGAGAAGGCCTCCGTATTCACGGGCAAAGGGTACGCCCTGTGCCACACACTGGTCGATGATATTGTTGGACACCTCGGCCAGACGATATACGTTGGCTTCGCGGGCACGGTAGTCACCACCCTTTACAGTGTCGTAGAAGAGGCGATACACAGAGTCGCCGTCGTTCTGATAGTTCTTTGCGGCATTGATACCACCCTGCGCGGCGATAGAGTGGGCGCGGCGGGGGCTATCCTGTATGCAGAAGTTAAGCACGTTGAAACCCATCTCGGCGAGAGTCGAGGCGGCGGATGCGCCGGCAAGACCTGTACCAACCACAATCACCGACAGGCGGCGCTTGTTGGCGGGGTTCACGAGCTTCTGGTGAGCCTTATAATTGGTCCATTTTTCAGCGATAGGACCTTCCGGGATTTTGGAATCAGCCGGATTCATCACTTTTACTTTGTCTAAATCGGTAGTTGCCATATCGCTTGATTAGTTAGCGGGTTCAACATTAGTTTCGGTTGCGTCGTCGCAAGCAGCGGCGGCACATTCAGTCTTTGAGCCATTGAGGTAATCAACAAACTCAAGCACACGACGCCACTGGCCGATAGTCTCGATCTGCTTTTCGATACGCTCGGGAGTAGCCTGATACTGAGCAGCCATTTCGGGGTTGCTCTTGAGCTCCTGCATCTGAGCCTCGGCAGCCTTGAGCTCTTCGGCAGAGGGGAGCTGGTCGTAGTCAAAACGGTCGGCGGGCACACCTACCATCTTGCCAAGCACTTCCTTGTACTGGTCGCGGAGAGCGGCGTCCTTCTTGTAGAAGTCGTTGTTGGCGTTGACTGTGAATACGATAGCCTGAGCGATAAAGAGCACGATTACGATTGATGTCCACCAGCAGCCGATTGTCTTAAGACGGGCAACCCATACGTTGTTGTCCCAACCGATAGTGTGGAACATCGACCAGAAGCCATGGTTCATGTGGAACCAGAGTGCTACGAAACCGATGATATAGATAACCGGAGTAGCCCAGCAGCTGAATGCTTCCTGAATAAACAGGGTACCCATCGAGGGGGGAAGCACCTCTTCTACGCCACGAATCTCAACGAGCTGCATCTTTGCCCAGAACTGAATCAGGTGGACAACGAGGAATGCGAGCACTACGATACCGAGCACTAGCATGTTCTGAGACGACCATTCAACACCCTTGGGGATAGAGTTGATGGCATAGCGGTTGTTGCCACGGGCCTTGCGGTTCTGCAGAGTCAGCCACACGGCATAGATAATGTGAATGATGAAGAGCACGGCCAGGCCCATAGACGCTACGAGAGCGTACCAGTTGGCACCCAGAAACTCGCAGATCACGTTGTAGGAAGCGGGATACACGATCGCTACCGCGTTCATCAAGCAGTGGAAAGTTACAAATAGGACGAGGCAGATGCCGGTAACGGCCATCACCAGCTTACGTCCTATAGACGAGCTTGTTAACCACATAGTAGTTTAATTTGGATTAAGTTAGTTATGTTATTTGATGTTCTGAAATACGGTATTGGGGGGGTGCTCTCATACAGAGACACAGCTTACAAAAGAAGACTCCTGTATGCTTTTAGACCAACGCTCAATCTTGCTGACAAAAAGGCATTATCGACTTGGATATGCAAATTTAAGACAAATTACAAACCGACACAAACATTACGGAAAAAATTCGCTAATTTATCCTGTCACAATTTTTTCAGACATATATGCCAACAGCGCCTCACAAGGGCATTTTCAGGAACAATCCACACGATTATAGCCATTTGCGAAGCCAATTATATGTTATAAAACATAAATCAAAAAATTCCCCTTAAAATTTTGTGATAATGCAATCAAAAATGGCTAAACTTGCATATGATTTCGCGCAAATCAACACATGATTACATATATCATGCCTTGTATAGTACGATTTCAACCATTCTAACATAAACACATAATAATAGCTTTTAGTAAACTTATAGTTTAATTTTACCTTAAAACCACCAGACAGACATTAAAATCTACATTCTAAGAACTCTAAAACAGTAGATAGATTTCTCATGAATGGAAAGGCGGCAGAACTTGTGATAAGCAACGCCGTCTGTTTTTTTTGCCCATACGTAAAAAAAAGCACATAGCCTGCAAAAGCCATATGTATTCCCACCGGGGTGGCAATACATACATAATATATATGTATATAG
>NZ_JAIDKI010000149.1 GCF_029051885.1 Muribaculum sp. | reverse complement strand
CTTTGATATCAACCCATATAAAAAACATTGCCTTCTCAATGGACTTGATGATATATCCTATCTGCTGTCACGCAAGGATGATACCGAGGCCTACGAGCTTAAGGCAAAGAATTTCTAAACTGACTATAACTTATACTCATGAATTTTAAAATAGCAGTATTGCCGGGCGATGGCATCGGTCCTGAAATATCCGCCCAGGGCGTGCTCGTCATGAAGAAAGTGTGTGAGCGTTTCGGACATACTGTCGAGTTCTCTTACGGTATTGTCGGCGCTGACGCCATTGATAAGGTAGGGGACCCATTTCCCCGTCAGACCTATGAATTGTGTCGCGACAGTGATGCGGTATTGTTCTCGGCTGTAGGCGACCCCAAGTATGACAATGACCCGGACGCGAAGGTGCGTCCTGAGCAGGGCTTGCTCGCGATGCGTAAGAAACTCGGGCTGTTTGCCAATATCCGGCCTGTAGAGACTTTCCCTATGCTTCTTGACAAATCGCCATTGCGTGCCGATATCATCCGTGGCGCTGATTTTGTATGCATCCGTGAGCTTACCGGCGGTATGTATTTCGGTAAGAAGCATGAAGGTGACAATGAAGCCTGGGATACCAATTTCTATACACGCGGAGAGGTCGAGCGCATATTGCGTGTAGGCTACGAGTATGCCCGTCGTCGTCGCCGTCATCTTACGGTTGTCGACAAGGCTAATGTATTGGCTTCATCCAGGCTGTGGCGCAAAGTAGCAAAGGAGATGGCGGCGGAGTATCCCGATGTCACCACTGATTTCATGTATGTCGACAATGCTGCAATGCGCATGATTCAGGACCCTCGCTTTTTCGATGTGATGGTTACTGAAAATACGTTTGGTGATATCCTTACCGACGAGGGTTCGGTGATATCCGGGTCAATGGGATTACTCCCCTCGGCATCGACAGGTGAGTCTACTCCGGTGTTTGAGCCGATTCACGGTTCGTGGCCCGAGGCCAAAGGGCAGAATATCGCCAACCCGATTGCACAGATTTTATCGGTGGCCATGCTGTTTGAATACTTCAATCTCCCGGCAGAGGGCAAGGCGATACGCGATGCCGTGCAGGCTTCTCTTGAGGCAGGGTTTACAACTCCCGATCTCTCCAAGCCGGGATATCGCACTTATGAGGTAGGGCAATGGATTGCCGAGCACATCTGAACTGCCGCCCGGCGATATCGGTAATGTGATGCAGATGTAACTATTTGCACAATATAAGTGTTATAATATGGAAGCTGTTGCCGATATATAGGAATGGCTTCCATATATTTTTACATGCTCTTAATTCAAGCAAAGTCATTATGAAAAAGCGTCTTCCATTGGCAATATTCGCGCTTTCTGTTGCATTTGGCGCATCGGCCCAATACTATGAGCTTGCCAACCAGTTGCCGCAGCTTTTGCGTCCGGCTCTTTCTGGTTCCTGGCAATACAAAGGGTTTGTTGATGCGTCGGCAATGGCTGGTCTCGGAAGCAACAGGGCCAACATTCTGAGTGTGTCCACATCTCAGGGATTTCAGTATACATCATGGTTCTATATGGGCGTAGGCCTGGGAGTGGATGTCGCGTTTTCAAATTACGATGGTTCTCTGTCACGAGCCGATGTTCCCGGATATTGGGAGCACGGAGCCAACAAGACCGGTGCCATGCTGCCATTGTTCTCCGACTTTCGTTTCACATTCGGCGGTGCTTCAAACGAGCTGTCGGCGTTTATTGACCTGAGGCTTGGCGCTACATTTCTGCTTGGCAACAATTACCTGGAGTTCAACAATGGATATCTGTCCAACGACGGGCAGTTCTATCTGCGTCCGTCGGTCGGATTGCGTATCCCGGTCAATTCATCCAATTCAAAGCAGGCGGTGGACCTTGGTATCACCTATCAGCTTATTACCTCGGCAAATAATTATACATGGGGTGGGCGAGGCATGAGCCTCAATGCCCTTGGATTTACCATCGCTTACGAATGGTGATGACGATGGTTGCCGTCATATAAATGGCTTCAGCAAGATGTGTATGCCTCTGCCCCCATGTCGGGTATAGGCATATGCTGTTTTTAATAGCAGTCTGCGCCACAGGCTATGCGTTTTATCCATGACCTCTTTATAAAGCCTGTCGGCTTCAGTGCTTTTTTCGCGGGCATAAAGTGCGGCGAGCACCATGCGGCGCAGTTCAAGCCAGCGCAGTTCCCGGTGCAGATTATACTTTCGAAATGTAGCCTCACAGCAGTCAAGAGCATATTCCCATTTCTGTGCTCCTGATGAATAGTCGGTTCCTGTGATTGATTTTTTCTGTTCTACCACGAGTACCGTTGGTGTGCCGTGGAGTTTTAATGTTCTGGGCTTTTCGACAGCAAGACGCATGCCGGTCTCATAATCGTCCCATCCGGTGACGTTGGCATCCCATGCTCCGGCTCTCCGGAAGAAATCTGTGCGCACGGCATATCTCTGTGTTGAGAAAATGGCGTTGAATATATTGCGGAACAAGATATCTTTGTCAGCGAAAATGCGTGTCTTTCTGCTTCCATCAAGGCATCTGACTGCCACATCCCATCCGATTATATCGTTGGCCGGATATCTGACGATTGCTTCATGCACCCGATTAAGATGGCCGTCGAGCATCAGGTCGTCAGAATCGAAAAACATCACCCAAGGAGTCGTTACTTCCTGCAATCCGCGGTTGCGTGCGGCGGCAGCGCCGGCAGTCGTCTCCTTTACTACCGTTATATTCCGGCCGCATTGCCTTTGGATTTCGGCCCAGCGTGTCAAGACTTCCAATGTGCCGTCGGAGCTATTGTTGTCAACCAGCACAATCGGACATTTCAATCCCTGTCGTTCGAGCGACTCCAACGTCGCCCCGACAATCTTCTCTCGGTTAAATACGGGTATGACTACAGTCAGCAAAGATTCCATCCTGGTATTTTACAATAAAAACGACAATTATATGTTTTTATTATTGAACAAGCTCTAATTTAGAACAGCTACTTATGAGAATACTGTTATTGGGCGACGCAAGCAATTACCACAATTGTCTGGCCAAGGGACTTAGAAACCTCGGACATGATGTCGTGGTCGCATCCAACGGAAGCACATGGATGGGCACACATCGCGATATCGATCTTGACCGGCCTGTTCCCGGAAAGGCGGGGGGCGCCATATTGGCTGCCAAGATAAAGTGGCTGATGATGTCGGGGCGTCTTGCCGGATATGATGTCGTACAGATAGGAACTCCGTTTTTTGTCACACAGCGTCCGAAGCGTCTGAAATGGATTTTTGATTTCATCCGCAGAAATAACAGGCTTGTGTTGAATTCGGCGTATGGTGCAGAGCCTTACTGGATTGACTATTGTCTTGACAAGGGGGGCATGCGTTACAACGAATGGCGCATCGGCTCTGACCCCGGACCTCTCGCAATCAGTAGCCCCGAGCTGATGAAGTCGTGGAACACTCCGGAGATGAGACAATATAATGACCATGTCTTCTCTCGTTTTGACGGAGCCGTTACTGCACTTTGGGAATATAATGAGGAGATGTTGCGCCATTTCCCCGCAGAAAAAGTGGCATATGCCGGTATACCGATTGATGTTGATTCTTTGTCACTGCGTCCTGGTATCGATTCGGCACCGAAAAAAGTAAGGATATTCCTTGGAGTACATCGCGAACGTATGGTTGAAAAAGGTACCGACCGCATGCTCGCTGCTGTGAAAAGAGTAGTAGAGCGTTATCCTGACAAATGTGAGCTTACCTATGTTGAAAGTGTCCCATATAAGGATTATGTAGGGATGATGCGCTCGTCACACGTAATTCTCGACCAGCTCTACAGTTATACTCCCGCTACAAACGCTATGCTTGCGATGGCGCAGGGCATAGTTGCTGTCACCGGAGCCGAGCCTGAGTTTTATGATTTCATAGGAGAACATGATAATCGCCCCATAATAAATGCTGTGCCTGACGATGAGGCGTTATATCGTACCTTTGAGGATGTGGTGTTGCATCCTGAACGCATTCCCGCACAGTCGCGCGCATCGCGCGATTTTGTTGCCAGACACAACCATCTCGACGTGGTGTCGCGCCGTTGCCTTGACTTTTGGTCGCGCGTTTAATAGCCTGGTCGATAATAGACTATACGGGACGGCTGTAACGTCGTTCCGAGCCATCGGATGACACATGCCTGTAGCGGTATATGCATCCTTTCAGCATTAACTTTAGCATTCGGACAAACGATGAGTCAAGTTGTCTGCTCCGGCGGTATGAATTGACAACAATTCGAGGAAACCATGTGACAGGATGTATTAAAGCTATTGAAGCTCCGTGAGCCATAATAACCCCCTCATTAAGAGCCATATGCTCCATTGTTGTCGGATTGGGATGGCGACAAAGGTCTAACGGGAAGTATCTTCCTGTAAGATTACGTTTGAAAGCCTGATGAAGGAAGACAGCTATTTCTCCTGATTGTAATGTCGGTGCATTCCGCCCGAACAGTTCGTTGAATTTGACATTATTGCGTCTGACGCTGTCAAGATTAAATGCTATTTCAAATTCCAATGGCCAGTAGAACCGTGGAGGATGCCTTAGGTCAAAAGAATAGGAAGGCATGTTGCGTACCATCTGACATTCGGCTTTGAATGCGTAAATATCAACCGAGGGATTATCCCTGAATATGTCAAACAACTGTCGGATGCTTCTTTCAGAGTATATCAGGTCATCATCTGAGATTAGGCAGTAGTCGGCCGTAGCTTTTGACAACGCGAAGTTTCTGTTCCGCGATACTCCGGTTGAAAAGTGGGAAAATATATCGATATCTTTTCTTTTCAGGGAGTCGGGGATTTTTCCGGGTGTTTCATTTCGAGGTATCTGCCATGAAATAATGTACCTTACCCCCGCGACCGGGGGTAAGGTCATCTGGCTGACTCGGGTTATCCCTTGATTGCCATATGTCGCAATGAGTACGTCAAGTGTCATTTATTAAAAACTCAGAAATGGCGTCCTACGGTAGAGGAGATGGCCGATGGGTCGGTCACGCGGTCGGAAATCTGTCCGTTGGAGAGAACGAATGTAGTCGGAAGTCCCTGCACGTTATAGTTCATAAGGGTCTGGGCACCTTGGGTCGAAGGATGGTATACAGTAACCCATGGTAGATTTTTCGCCGACTTCTTCCATTGGAATTCATCATCGTCGAAAGCTACCTGATATATCTCAAGCCCCTGGTTGTGGTAGCGGCGGTATGCCTCGGCCAGGAGGGCGTTGTAGGCGGTGGAACCCTCGGCGGTATAGGCGGTAAAGCTAAGTATTACCACTTTATTGCGGTTTACAGCATCGGAAAGCGAGATGGTGTCACCCTTTTCGTTAGTAAGGGCGATATCGAAGTACGCAAGTTCGGTGGCCTGGATTGTATCGGTCGGCATGGTCAAATCGGGATTCATTGCCACACGGTTGGCCAGATAAAGCTGCTTGAGATATGTCGTACGCGGATCATCGGGGCGTTTTTCGCTGTATGCGTTTGCTACGGCACCGATTACACGATTGTCCATTCTGTTGGCAGGATTGAAAAGGTATCTGCCGTTGATCTGTTTGGATATTATATAGTATGATACAATTCCTGCCGGATCGGCCAGAATTGTCTGGGCCAGGTCTCTCTTGAGCACTGAGTCGGTAAGGGCTGCTTCGGCTCCTCTTGCCCTTACGGCATCCATAAGTTTTCTGTCGGCATTCATCATGGCTTCTGCCGCAGGAGTTCCTTCAATAGTGTAGGATGTGTCAAAAAGGCTGTCGGTCGCAGCCACTGTCACGGTCTCGATGCTGTCGATAGGGAAGTATATGCTTCGTCCGTCAAGATTCAGGCGGTATACATCGGGGCGTCCCATGGCGGGGTGGGTATATTCGAAGTTGCCGTTTTTTCCGGTTGTTATTGTATCGAGTGTATACCAGCGTCCGTTGTCCGATGCCTGTACCAGTATCTCTTTACCGGCACCACCCTCAAGGGTACCTTTTACATGCCATTGGTTGTTGCTGCATGCCGCCGCGATAAACAACAGAGCGCAGCCTGTAGCGGTTGATATATGCTTCATGTCTATATTGAAGAAATGGTGGTTTATTGGTTATCGTTGATGTTGAATGTACGTTTAAGTTCTGTAGTCACCTGATGTGCGTCAAGAAGTGCCTGAACATAGTGATTGTGCATCGACATTATCTGAGGATTGCTCTCCGGATTGAACTCCTTATTGACCATGCTTTCATCGAGCCACTCTCCGGGGGTGTCGAAGTCGGTGTCGTGGCCAATCTGCTGTGTGAAGTCGCGCATTGCGTCGTCGCGTCTCATCTGGTCGAGCGCCCTCACCGATTCGGTCCATCGGGTGATTGCCGATATCAGTATCTCGGGAGTGATATCTTCGATATTTACCGAGTAGCATTTATTAAAGTTGTGGCATACGAATGCCCAGGCATAATGGTCGTATTGCGAGCCTTCGTAGTTTAGGCGTTCGGAAAGCTGTTCTACCGATGTTATTGTTCCGTCGATTATAGCGCTGAATATATCTTTTATTTTGCACTCCGG
>NZ_JAIDKI010000148.1 GCF_029051885.1 Muribaculum sp. | reverse complement strand
GAGATGCTCTCTGACAATGTGCTGCAGCGTGCGATGAAGAAGACCAACGAGAAGGGCAAGCTCATCAATCTCTTCCGTCAGAAGAAATTCGTGGAAAGCGACTATCAGGACGACCTTGACCGCATTATCGCTAAATACAACGAAAAAGGTTACCGCGATGCCAAGATTATAAGCGACAGCGTGGTCAAATACGACGACAAGAATGTCGACGTCTACATAAATCTTGAAGAAGGCAAGAAATATTACATCAGCGATATCGACTGGGTAGGTAATACCGTGTATCCCACAGAGATTCTCGAGCGCATACTTGACATACGTCCCGGCGACGTGTACAACCAGAAGTTGCTCAACAAGCGCACTGTAGAGGATGAGGATGCTGTGAGCAACCTTTACCTCAACAACGGTTATCTCTTCTATCAACTGTATCCGATTGAAAAGAATGTGACCGGCGACTCAATCGCTCTCGAAATGCGCATGGTCGAGGGTCCGCAGGCTACTGTCAACAATGTCATAATCAACGGTAACGACCGTCTATATGAGAAGGTAATCCGTCGAGAACTGCGTGTGAAGCCCGGACAGCTCTTCAGCAAGGACGACCTTATGCGTTCGGCACGTGAAATCGCGCAGACCGGCCACTTCGACCCTGAGGCGATGGACATACATCCCGAGCCCAATGCCGAGAATGGTACGGTTGATATCGTGTTTGGCCTGGAATCGAAAGCCAACGACCAGGTAGAGGTATCGTTCGGTTGGGGACAGACCGGTCTTATCGGTAAACTTGCACTTAAGTTTACCAACTTCTCGATAAAGAACCTCTTCAATCCGAGTTCTTACAAGGGCATAATCCCGCAGGGCGAGGGCCAGACATTTACTATTTCAGCCCAGACCAACGCCAAATATTACCAGAGCTACTCGATATCGTTCCTCGACCCATGGTTTGGCGGAAAGCGCCCCAACTCGCTGTCGGTATCGGCATACTATGCCCGCCAGACCGGTATCAACTCGTCGTACTACAGCAGCAACTGGCGTAATCCCTACGGCTACAACTATTGGGGCTCATCGTATGGCAGCAATTACTACAACGATTATTACCAGAACTCCTACGAGAACGCTTACGACCCCAACAAGGTGCTTCAGATGATTGGCGTCACAGTCGGTATCGGAAAGCGTCTGAGCTGGCCCGACGACTACTTCACCTTCCAGGCCGAGATTGGATACCAGTGGTACTACCTCAAAAACTGGGATTATCTGTACTATATGAACAACGGTACTTCCAACTCGCTGACACTCGGACTTACTCTCGCCCGCCAGTCGATCGACAACCCGCTGTACACACGTAGCGGTTCGATATTCTCTCTCAACCTCCAGCTTACTCCTCCCGCGTCGCTGTTCGGCAAGAAGGACTGGAAACGCCTCTCCGAAGAGGGCAACAACGGTTCTGTCGAGGCCAAAAAGGAACTCTATCGCTGGATTGAATACTGGAAGCTCCGCTTCAAGAGCCGCACCTATACTCCGCTTACCGATCCTAACGGAAAATGGACACTCGTGATGATGACCCGCGCCGACTTCGGTCTGCTCGGCAGCTACAACAAATATCTCAAGACTCCGTTCGAGACATTCTATGTCGGTGGCGACGGTATGTCGGGATCATACACATATGCAACAGAGACTATAGCCCTGCGCGGTTATGAGAACGGACAGTTCACCCCGTGGACACGCGAGGGCTACGCCTACGCACGTGTCGGCATGGAGCTGCACTTCCCCTTCATGCTCTCCAACTCGACTACCATCTATGGCCTTACATTTGTCGAGGCCGGTAACGCATGGACTGCCGTCAAGGACTTCCAGCCGTTCAACCTCAAGCGTTCGGCCGGTGCCGGTGTGCGTATCTTCCTGCCGATGGTGGGTATGATGGGTATCGACTGGGCATACGGTTTCGACACCGTTTACGGACGCAAGGGTGGTGGCCAGTTCCACTTCATTCTCGGCCAGGAATTCTAAAAATAGTTAATCATTTCAAACTATTCCGCTTCTGTAGTGTCATATGATTAAACACCGTCATGAAATAGAGGTGTTCATGTATTATTAACTCTCTTAACATCAACAAGAATGAAAAGACTTGCCATAGCCCTTATGCTTTGTGTCGCATGCTGCTGCGGAGCCTATGCCCAGAAGTTTGCATTGATTGACATGGAATATATCCTGAAAAACGTGCCTTCTTACGAGATGGCCAACGAACAGCTCAACCAGATATCACAGCGTTGGCAGAAGGAGGTCGAGGCAAAGGCTACCGAGGCCCAGACAATGTATAAGAATTATCAGGCCGACATGGTGTTTCTGACCGATGAGCAGAAGACCAAGAAAGAGGCTGAAATCGTGGCTAAAGAAAAAGAGGCTACCGAGCTTCGATACAAATATTTCGGACCGGAAGGCGAACTCTATAAGAAGCGCCAGTCGCTGATGCAGCCTATCCAGGACGAGGTATACAATGCCGTGAAGAAGGTGAGCGAGGAGCGTGGATACCAATGCATATTCGACCGCGCTTCATCGGCCAATATCATATTTGCCTCGCCGCGTATCGATGTCAGCAACGAGGTGCTGGCCAAAATGGGCTACGCACGATAACCGGCGTGTGAATATTTTATGAATTTTATGAATATCTTTGTCGTGTAATCGGCAGAGATTGCTTAACTTTGTGCAATTAAGTAAAATTATCTACGCAAATTAACATTTCACATATCATGATAAAGAAAATTTTGCTCGCCGTTGCTGTGGCACTCCCCATGTTCGCGGCTGCTCAGGCTCCCAAATTCGGTGTTATCAATACTCAGTCTGTAATGGAGGCTCTGCCCGATTCAAAGCAGGTTGAGGAGCAGATTCTTGCCGCTTCAAAGAAGTATGAGGATGAGTTTGCCAAGCTCCAGGAGGAGATGAACAAGGCCGTACAGGAATTCCAGGGCCTTGGTGCCGACACCCCTGAGACCATCAAGCAGCGCCGCCAGCAGGAAATCCAGGATCTATATCAGAAATCCGAGCAGTTCCGTCAGACCGCTACTCAGGATCTTCAGCGTCAGCACGAGCAGCTGATGGCTCCCGTGGTGCAGAAGGTTACCAATGCAATCAACTCTGTAGGCAAGGAGCAGGGCATGACATTCATATTCGAGCAGGCGATGCCTCTGTATGTCGGCACTGATGTAGTTGACATCACTCCCCTGGTGAAGACTTCGCTCGGTCTGAAGTAATCCCCCGTATTTCTCGACAAATTTATTACAAAACCATAGCCTCAGGCCGTGACCGCTATTCATGAAAGGCGCTCACGGCCTGTGCTGCTTTTAAGCAGCCGGAGCTGTAGGCGCCGCCATACACAGGCGGCATCCGCTCCGACAGCCAACAATAGCACCATGCTGTCTGATGTTCCAGGTCCGATAGGTGTGTTCGACTCCGGCTTCGGAGGACTCACCATACTGCGCGACATACGTCGCCGGTTGCCGCAATACGACTACCTCTTTCTCGGCGACAACGCCCGTGCGCCATATGGCACACGCTCGTTCGACGTTGTGTACCGGTTTACTCTCCAGGCTGTGCGCTACCTGTTTGACAACGGTTGTCATCTGGTAATCCTCGCTTGCAATACAGCATCGGCCAAAGCGCTACGTACCATCCAGCAATGCGACCTGCCCGGGATTGACCCCGCACGCAGAGTGCTGGGGGTGATACGCCCCACGGTGGAGATTTTGCCCGAATATACACGCAACGGGCATATCGGCATTGTCGGTACGCCCGGTACCGTAGCGTCGCGGTCGTACGATATTGAAATCGGCAAGATGCATCCGTCTATGACTGTCACCTCCCATGCGTGTCCGATGTGGGTCCCATTGGTGGAGAACCGGGAAGCATCTTCGCCGGGTGCACGCTATTTTGTGGAGCGTGACCTCGCAAGGCTGATTGACGCCGATCCGATGATTGATACTCTGATACTCGGCTGCACCCACTATCCGCTGCTTATCGACACTATACGTGGAGCGATTCCCTCAGATGTGAAGGTGCTTTCACAGGGGAGCATTGTGGCCGACAGTCTTGCCGACTACCTGAGGCGCCATCCCGACATGGCCTCGCGCTGCACTGAGGGCGGACAGGTAAGGTATATGACTACCGAGAGTGCCGACCGGTTCGGTTCGCTGGCTTCGCTGTTTATGGATACCCATGTCGAAGCCCGGCAGATAGAATTGTAGGCCTGCCTGTTGCCGCGATGTAGAGAGCGAAGTCAAGGTGACTTCAGTTTTTTTAAGCATAATTCATAAGAATTGTCCGACGCATAAAAAATTTATATACAATTTATTAGGTGCATTAGGTGGAATTTGCTATCTTTGTGCGATTTTTTGTATAAGAAAAAACATACAATTACAGAGACATATTAACATTTATGGCACAACCAATCAAGAAAACCATCGCGCTGCCCGACGGACGTGAAATCACGCTCGAGACCGGCAAACTTGCCAAGCAGGCCGATGGAGCGGTAGAGCTGCGCATGGGCAACACCATGCTCCTGGCCACTGTGGTGTCGGCGAAGGAAGCCGGCGAGGGGGTCGACTTTATGCCCCTCCAGGTAGAGTATAAAGAGAAATTCTCTTCAGCGGGACGTTTCCCCGGCGGTTTCCTCAAGCGTGAGGGCCGCGCATCCGATTATGAAATCCTGACAGCACGCCTTGTCGACCGCGTGCTCCGTCCGCTTTTCCCCGACAACTATCACGCCGATACGTTTGTCAACATCATCATGTTCTCTGCCGACGGCGAGGACATGCCCGACGCTCTCGCCGGTCTGGCCGCTTCCGCAGCCATCGCCGTGAGCGATATCCCTTTCAATGGTCCTATCTCTGAGGTACGTGTAGCCCGCGTTAACGGCGAATTCGTTATCGACCCCACATTCGAGCAGCTCAAAGATGCCGACATGGAGCTGATGGTTGGTGCCACCTACGAAAATATCATGATGGTCGAAGGCGAAATGAAGGAAGTCAGCGAAGCTGATCTCCTCGCCGCCCTCAAGGCTGCCCACGATGCTATCAAGGTACAGTGCAAGGCCCAGATGGAACTCGCCGAAGAGCTCCATGTGGTAAAGCGCGAATACTGCCACGAAGTCAACGACGAGGAGCTCCGCAAGGACGTGCACGACAAGTGCTACGACAAGGCCTACGAGGTTGCCAAGGCAGGATGTGCCGACAAGCACTGGCGCATGGACCATTTCGACGCCATCTGCGACGAATATATCGAAAGCCTCCCCGAAGAGGTGCGTGAGGAGAAGACTCCGCTTGTAAAACGTTACTACCACGATGTAGAGCGTGAGGCTATGCGTCGCTGTGTGCTCGACGAAGGCGTACGCCTCGACGGCCGCAAGACCACCGATATCCGTCCTATCTGGATTGAGACCGACTACGTGCCCGGCCCCCACGGATCGGCCGTGTTCACCCGTGGTGAGACTCAGGCTCTCGCTACCGTGACCCTTGGCACAAAGATGGACGAGAAGATTCTCGACGACGTGCTCAACCAGGGCAAGGAGCGTTTCCTCCTTCACTACAACTTCCCTCCCTTCTCTACAGGCGAGGCTAAGCCCCAGCGTGGCGTAGGTCGCCGCGAGGTAGGCCATGGCAATCTTGCCCACCGCGCCCTCAAGGGAATGTTCCCCGACAATTTCCCCTATGTATGCCGCATCGTCAGCGACATTCTCGAGAGCAACGGCTCGTCGTCGATGGCCACCGTATGTGCCGGCACACTCGCCCTGCTTGACGCCGGTGTGCAGATGAAGAAGCCTGTCAGCGGTATCGCCATGGGTCTTATCACCGACTCCGACGGCTCCAAGTATGCTGTGCTCTCCGACATCCTCGGCGATGAGGACCACCTCGGCGACATGGACTTCAAGGTGACTGGTACACGCGACGGTATCACCGCCACACAGATGGACATCAAGGTCGACGGCCTCAGCTACGAGGTGCTTGAGAAGGCTCTCAACCAGGCCCGCGACGGACGTATGCATATCCTCGACAAGATTGCCGAGGCAATCCCCGCAGCACGTGCCGACTACAAGCCCCACGTGCCCCGCATCGAGACCATGCTCATTCCCAAGGAGCTTATCGGTGCTGTTATCGGCCCGGGCGGAAAGGTCATCCAGGGTATCCAGGAGGCTTCAGGCGCTACCGTATCAATCGACGAAATCGAGGAAGGCGGCTACATCGAGGTTGCATCTTCCGACAAGGAGTCGATGGACAAGGCTCTTGACATGATTCGCGCTATCGTGGCTCTCCCCGAAGAGGGCAAGGTATACCAGGGCAAGGTACGTTCGATACTCGACTTCGGTGCGTTTGTTGAATTCATGCCCAACCGCGACGGTCTGCTCCACATCTCAGAAATCTCATGGGAGCGTCTCGAGAACATGGAGGCTTCAGGCCTTAAGGAAGGCGACGAGGTAGAGGTGAAGCTCATCGAAATCGACAAGAAGACCGGCAAGTACCGTCTGTCGATGCGTGCTCTTCAGCCCAAACCCGAAGGCTACGTAGAGCCCCAGCGCCGCGAGCGCGCACCGCGCCGTGAGGGTGGCAACGACCGTCCCCGTCGTGATGGTGACCGCGGTCCCCGCCGCGACCGTGGCGACCGTCCCCGCCGTGACAACAACCACGACTGATTTCTCACCTGATACACATATATAAAGCAAGGGATGCTGAATGAACCTCAGCATCCCTTGCTTTTTATATGTGGGTGTCGCTTATTGGAGCAGGGTGTAGCGGGTGCGGATGTCGATATCGGATGAAGGAATACGTATAATCATTGGATAGCATGGCTGTGTGGCAGCATCGGAGGCCGCGCTTCCTACTGAAATTGTCGGATTGGAGGGTATGCCTGAGGCTGTGCCAAGATAGAGGCGTGTGCCTTTGGGGAGTGTGGAAAGTTGTATGTCGACACGTGCCGAATGGGTGCGCGCGGTGAATTTACGTGATTTGAGGTCAAGACTTTTCACCTTGCGGATGGCACTATAAGCCGACGATTGCATGGCCTGGAGATTTCCCGAATCCGTCGGCGGGGCCGTCAAAGTGTCTGTAGTCCATTTGCCGGCGATTTCAGGGCGCTCGCCGAACAGGAGCACGTATTCATAGAAATGGGGGCTGTCGGAGTTGCAGGTGAGCGTGTCGCTCACTACGTTGCCACGTATGCGCATGGCCCGGCGCATCACCACTCCGGGATATGACTTGTCGGTAACAGCGGCGGCGTATGCTCCGAGCGAATCGGCCTCATAGGCAACCAGTCGGCCGCGGCACACGCTTTGGTCGAGGCCGTCGACATTCATTGTGTTGTGGGATAGTGAGTGTTTGTACCATCCGAGATACTCCGGTGTGCCGTAGCCCGATGTGCCGAAGTCGGGGAATATCTCCTTGTTGCCGTTGTGTAGGGTAAATGAAAGTTTGTCGGGATGCTCGTGGCCGCCGGCATTATTGTTGTCAAACTTGAATACCACAGTGTTGTTGCCGGAACGCAGGCATGCGAATCCGCTTTTGGGGTAGCATATGCTTGGCTGGCGGTAGCCTGTACCCTCTCCTTTGAGTTCTGACCCGGAGAGCAGCGCCTGGCGGTCGGTACGTGAACGGTGAGTATAAAGTTCGCCGAGCATCCGGTCGAAGCGGCGTCCGGGGAATCGGGCGTTGGCAATCTCGTAGAAAGCAGCGAATGCCGGTAGGTTGTCGCCGTACCATCCGTCGCCATGTGACGGGAACGTCATGTCGGCGTATATGCTGCGCGCCGGAGCCTCAAGCATAAGCATCATGTTGTCGTCAAAAAGATTGATGCCCGCTCCCTGTGCGGCATTGGCGGTAAGCAGGAGTGCCTCGAGTGGATAGAAATGATAGTGGACGGAGCCTTCGTTTATCCATCCGTCGGGATTGAGATGCTTTTTGAGCAGTGTCCGATAGCCGAGTTTTGGGTCGTCGACAGCACGTGTCATCAGCGAGTCGCAACCGGTGACAGCCGCACATGCCGCCATTCCGCTATTGTGCCACATCTGCCAGTTTGCGCCGGCCGGGCGTCGCGTCAGCATCTCGGCACACCGGGCGAAGAGGTCGGTCTCTACTTTTGAGCGCTCTTCGGGGGTCATTGCCTCCTCGACCATATCATAGGCTACGGCTACGCGGCTTATCCAGCTTGACTCGTCGAGGCTCTGTGCGAATATACGGCCGGCATCGAATGCGTCGGGCGTATGCTTGAAACTCTTGTTGTGCTCCATCATTTCGGGGTATGCCTCCGCATAGTCGAGAAGCATTTCGGCGGCATATCGGGCATACTTTGGGTCGCCGGTGGCGCGGTACAGGTAGGCAGAGTTGATAAGGTATGCTCCGTTGTGGTTATGTACCATGTATGTCCACGCGTAGTTGAGATGAGCATTGTCTTTTGTCTTCGTGCCGCAGGCTGTGCACAGATGGGCATTGGGGCTCTCCCAGTCGAATGAATAGATGAGGTTGTGCTTCGGGCAGAAGTAATGATGGTAGTGTCCGCCAAGGCCTTTGGGCAGATTGAGATTGTGGCTGCGGCGGCTTTCTACGGTGTCGGCGAGCGCGCTGACTATCTTCTTGCCGAATGGGAGTGAGTAGGAAGCCCTTATGGCACGCAGGTCGGCGGGAGTGATGAGGTGTCCTCCTGGTATTTCCTCTTCAAGGCGGTCGAGATAGTATGCACGGTCGAACGCTGTCAGTCTCTCCGGGGCTGATGAAAGAATACTGTGGCGCATGTCGCGCTGGAGATAGAATGACAACCAGAATCCATGGTCGTAGCGCTGTCGCACTGAGCGCGGCTGCATCCACATGGTATACCACCGTGTCTCTAGTCCCATGCGGCGTGCGGCCGATATACATGTCATGGCGCGCTTCCATATGCCGTCGGCCACATGGGCGGCGAGGGCTGTATAGTCGGCGTAGTTGTATCCGGAATGGTCGATTATCTCGGCCGAATCGGGTATGCCGAGCATTCCGAGTGATACAGTCTCTTCATATATTTTGTTACCGTCGAGATCAAGGCGCATGGTGTCAAAGAAGCCATTGCCATCGGTGTCAAGATACTCGATTGTGGCAAAGGATGCGGGATTGCGGTCAAGTCCCATCCACAGTCTGTCCCAGCCCTGGAAGTAGGCTGCATCCTGGTCGATACGCCATACTCCGCGCTCGGCGCCGTAGAGGTGAATTTTGCCGTCGAGCGGACTTATGTACAGACGTCCGCCGCCGGAATTGTCCTTGTCCCACTCGCCACGGTCGCCGGAGGCGTCGCTCTGCTTGTGGTTGTCGATGCCTCCGCCTTTCCAGCCGGTAAGGAATGCGTCGCGGTTCTCATAAAGCTCCACGCGCTCCCATCGTCCGCAGTCATCATCCTCGTCATAGGTCAGCTCGACTGATGTCCATTTGCCGCGTTGGAATACTGCTTCGCGTGCCTGGCCATGGTCGGGATAGGTGAGATGAGTGAGCCGGCGGTAGCGCGGGTCAAGAAACAG
This sequence comes from Muribaculum sp., assembly GCF_029051885.1. Lineage (GTDB taxonomy): Bacteria > Bacteroidota > Bacteroidia > Bacteroidales > Muribaculaceae > Muribaculum. The sequence goes on along the minus strand of NZ_JAIDKI010000148.1, from coordinate 14,007 downwards.
AGTGTCGTGAGCCGGATTTCCGCGTAGGTTTGCCACCGGATGTGTCATGCCGGAATAGTCAAATCCGGGGCCGGAGAAGTGGATGGTGAAGTCGAGGTCAAATTCATTGGCCGGACCATTGTCGTTGTCGATATCTATGCTCAGGAATGCGTGGTCGATGCGTCCTGACGGCTGGTTGCGGGGCGCTCCGTCCACTTTCCTGTTCATCGGGTCGGTAAAGCGTATGGTCATCTCGGTAAGTCCGTCGTCGTCGGGGTCGTAGAAAAGAAACGGGTTTTCCCAGTTCTTGTCGAGGTCTAAGATGCGGTAGGTGCATTCGTGCATCTTGGTGAAAGCCGTCTGACCGTGGTAGTCCTCATGGAAGTCACTTATACCGTAGTGGTCCCAGCAGCTTAGGCTGAAGTTATGGAAGTCAATGTAGTTGAATACATTGTCGCGGTCGGTATCAAACACTATCATATAGTGGCCTTTCCATGCGTTATCGGCCAATGTGTCGGAAGGGTAGTCGATTACAATTTGCATGTCGGCCTTTCCGTCGCGATCAGTATCCACCCAGTCGATTATCATGTCGCCGAGTCCTGCATATTGACCGTCGCGGTTACGGTCGATAAGCAATGTCCCGGAGGCCATGTCGCCTTCGGTGTCGCCCGGACGCATCGTTCCGTCGTCGTCAAGCCACATTATAGGGACTCCGCCGGAGGTTATCGAACGTATGGCGTCGGGACGTCCGTCGCCGTCAAAATCAAGTTGTTCCGGCACATATCCTGCCGGAGGCATGGGGAGCCGAAGTGGCAGCAGCCGGCCATGAGTGTTCCAATATTGGTCGTTGCCGGCATCCGCATCTGATGGCGCGAAGGCAACCGAGACTATTGCGAGCGCTACCTTGTAGGCTCTGATGAAATTGCTATCCATAATAATCGTTTCGAAAAATTGTGACAAATCACCCCTATCAATTGCAAATATAAGAATATTATGCAAATGGTATGATATATATGATTAAGTAAGTCGTAAAAATTATTACGTATATGAATACTTTTTAAACTTTATATTTCCAGGCGGAGTCTTTTTGCCGCTTTTCCCTCTCTTCGTCAGTCATGTAGCTCGCTACACTCCTTCATCATCGAGGAAAAATCAATCAAAAAATCCTCTCACCAATAATTTTTACGACTTACTTAGAAACTGTTTAAATTCATATCACTTTGTTTTTGAGGAGTCTGCCAGTGTCTTTTTGTTCGCTCTCAAAATCTGTATCATATAAATTTAAACAGTTTCTTAGATGTGATATGTAGAGATTGAATGGCGTTGTGCCAAAAAGTTAATATTTTGATTGTTTAGATGTAAAATTTCTATTATATATTGCGTTTAATTAAGAAAAGTTCTTAAATTTGCCGTAGTATAATAATTTTTAACACAATAATAAACTTAACTACGTATGAAAAGATTCTACTCTGTTATTTCAGGAATTGTAATTTCTGCTACCCTATTGACTTCGGAAGCTGTTGCACAGGCTCAGGCGGGCTATTCGATGCTGAATTATACAATCTCGCCTGTGGATGGTTCCACTGTGGATGCTTTGGAAGTAATTGTAATTGATTTCCCGGACCCTGTAGATGGTATTGATTCCCATATTATAAATTCCAATATTGGAGAGTATGCAACACTTACTTGTGGTGACAAGGTAATAAAGGCTATCAGGCTTGAAGCCGGTACAAGAGAAATCAGTAAAGCGTATATAACGTTCCCTAAGACTACTGATGCCGGATTATACACCTTTTCGTTGGCTGAAAACACGCTCAAAGACTACGACCAGGCTGAGATGTCGGAGGGAGACCCTTACAGTGTCAATCCCCCTATATCTGCTACTTATACAATTGAAGGAGTGTCACTTCCTGAAACAACAATGAGCAAGTATACCATAAATCCGGCTGATGGCAGTGAAGTAACTTCGATTTCAAAAATCTTGATTGCTTTTCCTGGAACAGAAAACTATGATGGCATTGATGTGTACAGCTACCAGAGTGTGATTGTACTTGAAAAGGACGGGGAGGTAGTAGCAAGCACAAGCAATAAGGAAATTCTGTCGGATTATGTGACTGCTCAGATAGACTTTGGCAAGACTATCAGTGCTCCTGGTGTCTATACTTTGAGAATTCCAGCCGGAACTTTCATGGATTACTCTACATCAGGTGATGAGGTTGTCACTAATTATGAGATAACGGCAACATATATTATCAATGCCACATCGGGTATAGAAGATGTCATTGCCGTAGAAAATATAGGACAGTCTACTGTATATGATCTCTACGGGCGTGTTGTAAAGTCTGATATTTCCAGTTTGCGCCCTGGTATTTATGTTGTTAATGGAAAGAAAATCGCGATAGTGAAATGAAGTGGATTCGAGTTGCTTTTATTGCATCAGTATTGTCGGTTGGAATGAAGCTGTCGGCAACGTCTGTCGTGCCGATATTTGGAGAATGGAATCCAGAAGTGCCAGGCTCCGCAGGCATGCCTGCGATGGTCTCCGCAATTCCTGTTTCTGACGCCAATTCTGTGCACGTAGGGGGGCGCAGCAACTCTGGCTCTGATATTGCTGCTGATTATGACCTTTGTTATTTCTGGCTGGAAAGTAATGGCGCAATCTCAAATACATGGGAAACATCTATTATTGAGATAACTGCCCGTGGCATAGATGGAGAGTATGATATTAAGAACATGTTTGCCGATACATTTCGTCCAGAGGGCGATAATTCCTTTGTCGTTAATGATATAGAGGCCAGTTACGATACTTCGACAGGATTGCTTGACATTGTCTGCGGTCAACATCTGTTTGACTATAAGTTGGGAGATAAGATTTATCCAATCTCCCTGCTCGCACTCCGTAAAGGAGATAAGGGTTGGACAATATCCGAGGCGGGGACATTACGGCTATTGCATATCGGGAGTGGTTTTACTCTCTATGCAGAATCAGACGTTGTAGGCTTCTATCTTGGGATGATTGATCCTGATACAAAGCGCATCTCCGGATTCGGTGGCGCGATATATCCAAAACTGCATGAGTTCAACGGCGTAATGATTTATATGGTCACTGCCGATATGGATGCAGAAATGTTACCTGTAATGAACAATATCTACAGTTATGTGGAGAATGACCGGATTTATATTGATAATTTTGCAAATTTCGGTTATCATGTCACTGTTGCCATGGAGTATGACACTGCAAAAGGCATAGCCTGGACATATGATGCAAAACTCGATGAGCTACAGAATTTAGATGGAGGCATGACACCGTTCTATGCAGCCAACTCCCTGTATGGTAGTGCCGATTACGGCATGCCGGTTTTTGATGATTATGGACGTTACTGTCTCAGTGCATCAATTGTCAAGGATAATCTTGGAAATTCAGTATTGCAAATACCTATATGGGGAGCTTATATCGAACATAATACTCTTGCGCTTTATGGCTCTACTAACATAATGCTGTTTTATCAGCTACAGGAATCGTTGAGCGGCATAGACGGGATAAGTGCATCAGATATCGAATGTGCTTCATCAGTTGTGTATTACGATTTACAGGGACATCTTGTAAGCAACCCTATAAAGGGACGCATGTATGTGCGTGTTGCCGGGAACCAGGTTGACAAGTTGATATACTGAGTCTGAGTTAAATTTTTGCAAATATATTCAAAAGACGCTGTATCAGGAGAATATCTTGATACAGCGTCTTTTATGTCGTTTGTACTATGGAGTATTGCGGTAGGGGGTGGGTCAGGGGGCGGTGACGGCGAGCTTGCGGGAGGCGGAGACGTATTGCTCGTGGTCGGTGGTGACGGTTGCCCGGTAGAGGTAGATGCCACGGTTTACGCGGCGGCCTACGGGGTCGGTGAGGTCCCATGTGAGGGGTTCGGAGAGTCCCATGTCGGACTTGGCATTCTGTTCACCGGACCATACGGGGCGCCCCATGAGGTCGAATACCTCGACTTTTACGTGCATTACTATGTCGGGGCGGTTGTGCGACACGATGAAGTTGGTATGGTCGCGCGCGGGATTGCAGTCGGCATAGAGGTCGAATATCTCCGGAGCCTGCTTGGGGTCGACGGTGAATTCAATCTGCGACTCAGCCATATTGTTGGATGTGTCCCATACGCGCAGGCGCAGTGTATGGATGCCGGCGGTAAGTTCGGGCATGAGGAAGTTGAGATTGCCTGACACGGCGCCATCCTCTCCGGGGGTATAATAATATACCGCTTCGGGATAGGTGACATTGCCGTCGAGCTGCAGATTGATCTGATGGCCGATGCCGGCTGTGGAAATATTGATGCCGATATCATCGCGCACGCGCGCAATCACCATAGGCGTGGCGTTGACGGTATGTCCCGACCGGAATCCCTCGGTGTTGAGTCCGAAGAATTCAATTACCGGTGCATTGTTGTCGGGCTCGACATCGGATGCGTAGCCGTAGACATAGAACTCGCGGTTGACTCCGCAGGCGTCGCGTGAGGCGTCGTCGCTTACCGCATACAGGTTCATCGTTGCCGGACGATAATTGCTTGATATCTCTATCGGCATGGCTACGTTGACATCGAATTCTCCGGCAGTCACATTACCGCGGCCTACAAACAGGCGTTCGCCCATCTCCTCGATTACCTTCTGTATGCCTTCGACCTGTACGCCGTTTTCCACGGTGTTGTGGCCCTGTGTGGTGGTGCTGTATTCGGCGTCGTAGATTGTGGGGATGACATAGCCGTTGAACGAGGTGTCGGTATTTCCTTCGTTATCTACGATGCGCCCTGATACGGTGAGACGCTGATGGGCCATTATCGATGGCGGGTTCTCGGGGTCGAGGGGGGTATTGTCGATAGCTTCCAGCACTGCCTTTTGCTGAGGGAGTGCCAGCGGGAGCGCCGGGTCGCCCATCAGCACATAGCGCAATTTGTTGTTGTCGTTGTTGAGGCTGGTGTTTTTGGCTCTGCGGAATATCTCGCCTATGGGTAGCGGGCTGCCATTCGTGTCGCGTAGATTGGCTGTCTGCGCGACGCCGTAGGCCATCGTCTTGTTATATGATATATATACCGGGCGAGTGGCTGCTATGGCTCCGATTATGCCGTTGGGGTTGAAGAATAGCATCTCGGCTCCGGAGGTCTGGATTCTGTCCCAGCGCAGGAAGTTGCAGGTGGCAGCAAACAGCATTGGGGCGTGAGGATAGCTTGCCACGTTGATGTCGGTCAGTTCGAGCAGTCCCTCTCCGGTCCATGATGTGGCTGACGCATGTCCGATATACCACCACCATATCACACCCTGGTCGAGATAGCGCTGCATACGCTCACGTGCGTCGGGTGCCTTGCCGTTGATAATTGTGAAAGCGTCGATATATACTTTGTGGTATATGTTGTCGGTGCCGTAGCCGTTCTTCTTCAGGAGCGATTCGGTTTCCTCCATCTGCTCGAGGTGTGCGGCTGAGTTTCCGTCGTCGGCACAGAGCAGGTAGCGGTTTTTCCAGTCGTTCTTTCTTGAATCGCGCACATAGTTGCGTATCTTTTCGACTATCACTTTAGCCTCGTCGGCGCTGTTGACGGGTATTCGTCCTACTCCGATGCAGTGGTAGTCCTGTCCGGGATACATACCGGAGTCGTCGCGCAGAAAGGCAAGATAGTCTTCGGTGGTATATGACTCATTGTCAGTCTGTCCGTCAATCGACTGCCATTGCGGCAGTATTGAGTTCTGATAGCTGCGTCCCTCGGGGGTAATTCCGCGGTGGTCGTAGAATGCGCGTCCGAACATGAGGGCATATTGCAGTTTGCTGTCGGAGCCGGTCGTGGGATTGCCGGATTCTCTGCCGCGGTCCCACATCATCTTCAGCATGCGGCGGAACGCACCTATGTCGGGTGTGCCTGACGAGAACTCATTGTATACCTGCTCGGCATTTACCACCAGCACGTTGAGGTTTTGTGGAGCCGCGCGATGTATGTCGGCCAGTTGCTCGGCTCTTGTCTTCCATTGGGGCACGGTGAATATAATCATATCGGGAGTCTCCTCTCCGTGCAGGTTCTGATTGGCCGTTGCGCCGACATATGTCGGTGCCGGGAATTCGGCATCCGGATTCCATGCCACATATTCCCTTACTCCTGATGCGGTGGGTGTGGAGCATGCTTTTCCGTCGTCGACGGTGAAGTCGACACGCGCTACCGCTCCCGGCGATGTTATATCCCATATGCGGGTATTGCTGTTGGCAGCGGAGAGGGCAAATCCACGGTCGGCGCGGAATGTCAGTTGTGCTCCGTCGAGGGAGAGTGCTCGCGTGTAGTTGACCGTTATGTTGTCGAGTCGGGCGAGCCTTATCGTGCCTGTGCACGAAAAAGTGATGCCGATATCAAGTTTGCCGAGATTGTCTCCGAGAGTGGTGTTGGCAATCATGTCGGCGCTCTTGAAGTGGCGAGCGTCGGATATCTCCGACGCGTCGATATAGCTTGGCGATAGCGTTACGGCGTTGCCGTTGACATTCATCTGGATGCGTGCTACGCTATACTGCACGTTGGCGCCGAAGGAGGTGCGTATCCATACATTCTCTGATATGTTGCCCGGGAGATTAAATGAGAAAGTCTGTGTGGGGCGCGTGCGGAAATCCTCGCCGAGGAGCATATGGCCGGTCTCTCCGGGCGACATTGTTTCGGTCTCGTGGAGCAGATGCTCGGTAAACTGCACGGTGGCGTTGCCGGCCTTTACGGGCGAGCCTGTGGCAGGGATTCCTTCGGTAGTGGCGGGTGCGTCCGACAGAAAGTAGTATGCGTGGGTCGAATAGTAGTTGTGGACCGGCAGGTAGCGGCCCGATGGGTCTTGTTCCCAGCTCAGAGGCCCGTGGGCGTAGAAGAAGAGTCCGCGCGAGGTGTATTCGCATCCTGCGAGGGGCAGGTCGTCGGTATAGGTCTTGGCATTGAGTATGTCGCTCTGGATATTGCCGCCATATCCGTATACGCGAACATTCTCGGGCTGCTGGAATCCCCATTTGCGCAGCTGGTCGGGGGTAATCCTGTATATGCCGGAATCGGAGACCTTGATTTTTACCCAATGTCCGGATGATAGTTTGGACTGTGGTGCATATGTGTCGAGAGGGAGGGCGGCGGCATCAGTCGGCAGTATGAGCATGCACGCGACCACACATGCCATAGCGATTATATTGCGGTAGAGTATATTCATAAATTCCATTGCAGATTTGCTCTAATGAATATAACGTCAACGTATTGCATGATATTGTGCATTGCAGGACGTTTGCCTCCGCTTTAACATGACGGCTGAAAACAACGACAGCATCCGGATTCCGGATGCTGTCGTGCAATCGTATTGGGTGTTGCGTGTGATTGGGTTATTTGTCGTGGCCGTTGCCTACCTTTTCAAGCACGGCGGCGTCGATTACCGCTACTGTGGCGAGATTGATGATATCGCGCACGGCAGCGTCAGTGCTGATGAAGTGGATAGGCTTGTTGAGGCCCATCTGTATGGGGCCTACAGCCTCGGCGAGGCCCATCTCGAGCATCATCTTGTAGGCGGTGGATGCCGCGCTCAGATTGGGGAAAATGAGGGTGTTGACATCCTTGCCGTTGATACGTGAGAAGGGGTAGGCGGCGTCGCGGGCTTTTTTGTTGAGTGCGTAGCTCATCTGCATTTCTCCGTCGATGGGGAGGTCGGGATATGCTTCGTGCATGCGTTCTACAACACGGCGGGCCACTTCCGGCTCTTTCTCCTTGTGGGAGCCGAAGTTGCTGTACGACACCATTGCCATTACCGGGTCGTGGGCGAAGTATTCTACCGAGTTGCGGGCCAGACGGGCTATGTCGAATAGGGTTTCCTCGTCGACCTCGCGGTTGATGGTGGTGTCGGCCATGAAGAATGTGCCTCGCTTGGTGTTGAGGATGTGCATGGTGGCGAAGTGGTTGTAGGTGGGACGTATGCCGACCACCTCTTCGGCAATCTTCGCAGCTTTCTTGCTGCCGGAGTATGTGCCTGAAATCATGGCGTCGGCCTGTCCGGTCTCGACCATCATCATGCCGAAGTAGTTGCGGTCGAACATGAGTTCCAGCGCCTCGGGACGTGTGACGCCTCTGCGTTGGCGCGAAGCGGCGAGCTTCTCGGCAAACTGTTCGCGGCGTTCGGCTTCGCGGTCATGGCGGAGATTTATTATCTCGATGCCTTCGATGTCAAGACCGAGGCGTTTTGCACGTTTCTCAATCATCTCTTCGTTGCCGAGCAGTATGGGTATGCATATTCCGTCGTGGTAGGCATTAGCAGCGGCTGTGAGCATATTGTCGGTGTTGGCTTCACCGAATACCACACGCTTGGGATTGCGTCGGGCCTCTTCTGTGACGCGGCGCATGAATTTGTTGTCATATCCCATGAGATGGCGCAGTTTCTCATTGTATGCTTCCCAGTCGGTGATGGGGCGGCGTGCCACACCGCTCTCCATGGCGCCGCGTGCCACGGCGGGGGATACGGCGGTAATCAGTCGCGGGTCGAGAGGCTTGGGGAGGATATAATCGCGTCCGAACTTGAGGTTGGACATGCCGTAGGCGGCATTCACCACCGATGGTACCGGCTCTTTGGCGAGATCGGCGATAGCTTTTACGGCGGCGAGTTTCATTGTCTCGTTGATTGCCGTAGCGCCTGCGTCGAGCGCACCGCGGAATATATAGGGGAATCCCAGCACGTTGTTAATCTGGTTGGGGTAGTCGGAACGTCCGGTGGCGAAGATGAGGTCGGGGCGCGACGCCATGGCTGCCTCGTAGGAGATTTCCGGGTCGGGATTGGCCAGGGCAAACACGATAGGCTTCTCGGCCATAGACTGTACCATCTCGGGTGTCACCACATCCTTTACGGAGAGTCCGAGGAATACGTCGGCACCCACCATGGCCTCGGCCAGGGTGGTGATGTCGCGGTCGGTCGCAAACTCTTCCTTTTGAGAGTTGAGTCCCTTGCGAGAGCGGTTGATAACACCCTTTGAGTCGCACATGACCACATTCTCTTTCTTTACGCCGAGAGCGATGTACAGGCGTGTGCAACTTACTGCGGCAGCGCCTGCGCCGTTGACCACGAGCTTTACATCGGCTATGTTCTTGCCCTGGATTTCAAGAGCGTTGATGAGTCCGGCTCCGGATATGATGGCGGTGCCGTGCTGGTCGTCGTGCATCACGGGGATGTCGCATTCCTCTTTCAACCGCTGCTCGATTTCGAAGCATTCCGGGGCTTTGATATCCTCGAGGTTGATGCCGCCGAATGTTGGTGCGAGCGCCTTGACAATCTCTATAAATTTTGCGGGATCCTTCTCGTTGACTTCGATATCGAAGCAGTCGAGTCCGGCAAATATCTTGAAAAGCAGGGCTTTGCCTTCCATCACGGGCTTGCCTGCAAGCGCGCCGATGTCGCCGAGGCCAAGCACTGCGGTGCCATTGGAGATGACAGCTATAAGGTTGCCCTTGTTGGTATATTCATAGGCGTCTGCCGGATTTTTCTCAATCTCCAGACAGGGGTATGCTACTCCGGGCGAGTAGGCAAGTGCAAGGTCCTGCATTGACGAGTAGGGCACGGTGGGCACTACTTCGATTTTGCCCGGTTTGCCCTCGCGATGGTAGTCGAGGGCCATTTCTTTGGTTACTTTTGACATGCTATTAACAACAAATAATCTACGTTTCGTGCAAAATTACGAAAATTTATTTTGAAACTTCGGGTTTCGCAAGAAAAATGTCAGAGGTGACTTTCCCAATATTTGTTAACGGACTATCGACCGAAATATGTCGGTCCGTGGGTACACTTCATGCTGGCTGAGGCAACGGCAGTCCCGGCATGTGCCTCTTCCGTTTTATAACGACTGCGAGTGGCGCGATGTTTTAGAGCTTGTTTAGGATACCGCAATCAGCTCGATGTCGAAAATCAGTGTAGAGCCGCCCGGAATGCCCGGCTGGGATATCTTGCCGTAGGCCTGTTCGGCCGGGATATATACCTCCCACCGGTCGCCGACATGCATCTGCTGCAGTGCGATAATCCATCCGGGTATGAGTTCGCGTAGCCTGAACGCCGGAGCCACACCTCCGCGCGAGCTGTCAAAGGTCTTTCCGTTGATAGTGCGTCCGGTGTAGTGCACGGTCACCACGCTGCCCCGGTTGGGCTGCGCACCCTTTCCGGATTTAACGGGCTTGTAGCATATACCCTTGTCGATTGTAATCACTCCCGCTTCGCGGGCTTTTTCGGCAAGCCACTGCCGGTTTTTTTCGATATATTCCTGTTTTGCCATTGTTGTGAGGTTGCTGTTGTATACAGTATCGCCCTCCGGGCCGTGACCGGGAGGGCGTTTTTTTACGATATTGTCGTGTAGTAGGTCAATACTGCTCTGAGGCGTTGGGGAAGTCGGATGTCTTCACGTCGTCGACATAATGGGCCACGGCGTCGTTGATGATTGTCGACAGGTCGGCATAGCGGCGCAGGAATCGGGGTGAGAATCCTTTGTTGATGCCGAGCATGTCGTGCATCACGAGCACCTGGCCGTCGGTGCCTCCACCGGCTCCGATGCCGATTGTAGGGATGGTGAGCTGTTCCGACACTCGCTTGGCCAGCGCGGCGGGTATCTTTTCGAGAACGACGGCGCAGCATCCTATCTCCTCAAGCATTTTTGCATCGGAGATGAGCTTTTCGGCCTCGGCCTCCTCCTTTGCGCGCACGGCGTAGGTGCCGAATTTGTTGATTGACTGCGGGGTCAGTCCAAGATGTCCTACCACCGGTATGCCGGCACAGAGTATGCGCTCGATAGATTCGCGTATTTCGGCTCCGCCCTCGAGCTTCACAGCTTCGGCTCCGCTCTCCTTCATGATGCGTATTGCCGAGTCGAGAGCCTGCTTGCTGTTGCCCTGATAGGTGCCGAAAGGCAGGTCGCATACAACCAGCGCGCGGGTCACTCCTTTTACTACCGATGTGGCATGGTATATCATCTGGTCGAGAGTCATCGGCAATGTGGTCACGTTGCCTGCCATCACGTTGGATGCGGAGTCGCCCACGAGTATCACGTCTACTCCGGCCTCGTCGATGAGTTTGGCCATGGAGTAATCGTAGGCTGTGAGCATAGCTATCTTTTCGCCACGCTGCTTCATCTCGGCGAGGCGGCGTGTGGTGACCTTGCGACGGTCTTCGGTATAAGTTGACATTGTTGATAATTTTGTAGTTCTACTATCTGTGAGGAGTTTCGTTCCGCCCGATAGTGACGCGCATCGGCTGGTCACTGCGTGGCGGACGTGTGTTCCTACACGCCTGCAAAGTTACCTAACTTTACCGAATCAACCGGCACAAATTCGAATTTTATATTCCGTTAAAGAAGCTATAACTTTTTTATTGCTTCAAAATTTTGAGGGTTGATGTATGATTATTGGTTGTATAAGTTATGATATATACTCCACGATTAAGTTGAGATAGATCCAATGAGCGTGTATCTATATCGTCAATTAATTTCTTTCCGTAGAGATTATATATTGTAATATGGTCAATTGTTGAATCAGATGATATGATATTGTCTTTCCATATAAGCTGTGGAAGAGGATAGTCAGCATCGATATCTTCATTAGTAGCCATCTGTTTGAGCTCATTGATTCGATTCAGAATTTTTTCGTCAGTGATATAGTCTGTAGTACATATCATATCACTTGCCGGTGAATATCCGAACTTATTCATTCCGTGTATGACAAAGTATTCTCCCCAGTCGGCATCATAATTTAATATGGCTTCTTCTGATTGATCAAAGCGGTATTGAAAATTAGGAAATAACCGAGGGGGCTCAAATAAAAAACTTTCAGATAGATACAGAAAGTAATAATCGGCATTATTGGAATAGACTTTAAAAGTGAAATTTCCATCCGGCCAAAACATATCTTCATCCCAATTGTAAATATATGTAAACTCAATATCTGAGATTATTGGCTTTGGTGGAGTTAAAGCTAATTTTATAGATTTACAATCTTCTATATGTCCTGCTGAGGTAAAACTAATCTTTACCTCAAATAAATCCTGTTGGAGATTGGAATCAAATTGGCGTTCGGCCCATGCCCACGATGCTTCATCTGGACAGAAAATACATTTTCCATCATCAGTTGTTTGGAAATCAGCAATATCGTATCCATCTTTTTTATACAGAATATCGACCGACCATTCCCCTGGCATATCGGGATTATTCAGAGAAAATTCAATAGGATCGGGGCTCGTAAAGATATGGTCATATCCGAATGTTTGGCCATTCTGCATGATTTGTGGGGCAATCAAATCTTGTGCCTTACAATCACTGTTGCAATTTGTGGCAATAGCAACAGTGATATATATGATAAAAAATATTCGCTTCATTATTTCATAATTTTAAATGTCCTTATAACCGAGTTGTCTCTTATGTTTCTCATTTTTTGCGAATATAAGATAAAATCATAATAAATGCAAGTAAAAAGAGCTGTTTTGTTTATTAAATAAAGTATTTTGTCGGAATTGCGGTTGGGAATAAGAGCCAGTCCCATAATATCGGCTAAAGTTATGTTGTAAAACATAGAAACACAGGCTATAGATTTTAGCGAGGTATGCGACTTAATAGAATGAAGGGATATTCTTTCATGGTAAAAAGTTCTAAAAATATATGACAACAAAACTGACAGTTGCAGCGCTGGCTTTGGCTGCGTTTGCCGCATGTACTTCTTCCACACCCAAGAGTTGGTATGATACCGCCGTAGACAATGCCCGCGTGCAGATAGGCATGCAGATCGACACCGTAGAGTCGTTTAAGGGTGCGTTTCATAATCCCACTACTCTCAATCCCGACGGCAGTGTGCTTTACTGCGATGTGACCGACTGGCGCAGCGGATTCTTCCCCGGCACAGTGTGGTATCTCTACGAGCTTACAGGCGACTCGGCCTTGATACCCTGTGCGCGTAAGTATACCGAGTCGATAGCCGACGCTCAGTATCTCAAGTGGCATCATGATGTAGGCTTCATGGTAGGGAGCAGTTTTGGCAACGGCCTGCGCCTGACCGGCGACTCGGCCTATGCCGACGCCATGGTTGAGGCCGCCCGGTCGCTGTCGACACGCTTCCGCCCCAAGGCCGGCATCATCCAGAGCTGGGATGTAGAGCCGGGGAGCGACCGTGAGGCGAGAGGATGGTCATGCCCGGTGATTATCGACAATATGATGAACCTCGAGCTGCTCTTCGAGGCAACTCGACTGTCGGGCGACAGCTCATTCTACCATCTTGCCGTGAGCCATGCCGACCGTACGCTCCGTGAGCATTTCCGTCCCGACGGCAGCTGTTTCCATGTCATTGACTACGACTCGATTTCAGGCGGAGTCAACCACCGTCATACCGCGCAGGGATGTGCGCATTCGTCGGCCTGGTCGCGCGGACAGGCATGGGCCATCTACGGATATACCGTGGCCTACCGCTATACGGGCAATCCCGCCTACTTTAAGCGCGCCGCAGAGACATTTGAGTTTATGAGAACCCACCCGCATATGCCGTCGGACAAGGTGCCTTACTGGGATATGGATGCGCCGGGCATACCCGACGAGCCGCGCGATGCCTCGGCCGCTGCCGTAATAGCCTCGGGGCTGTATGAGATGTCGACATATCCTGTAGCCGAGGGAAATGGTGGTCTATATAAGGAATATGCCGACAGTATAATGCAGTCGCTTGCTTCTGAGGAATATACTGCCGCTGTTGGCGAAAACGGACGCTTCATACTGAAACACAGTGTGACAAGCAAGCCTGCCGATGTAGAAATCGACGTGCCCCTCAACTATGCCGACTACTATTATCTGGAGGCGTTGAAGCGCCGCCGCGATATTGAGAGCAAACTCTAAACTCCGTCAGTATACGAAGCCTATATGGTGTGCCTGCCTCCGGGTAGGCACACCATATTTATATATAGATTTAGACCCCGTTCCCCAATATTTGTTAACGCTGGGGCGGTCAAGCGTCGTGCAGATGTGTTCGCGCAGTGAGGGAG
>NZ_JAIDKI010000147.1 GCF_029051885.1 Muribaculum sp. | reverse complement strand
CTCCTTCGTCACATGTCGAAAATCGTCTCAAGCTATACGACCCTGACGGCAACATTTATTATTAAACAAGCTCTTAGAATTCAGAAACGGTCATGGGCATGAGAAGCATCAGTAAGTCGGAGTCGGCACCTTGTTCTGCGGGAACAAACACACCGGGACGGCTCGGATCTGATAGCTTAAGGAGGACATTCTCGGTAGAAATCGTATTGATAATCTCAATGAGATACGGTGCGCTGAAACCGATTACCATATCATTGCCGGTAAAGTCGCAGGGCACTTCCTCACGGGCAGAAGTACAGAAGTTGTTGTCGGTAGCCTTCATTGTCAGCTTATCGGCATTGATGCGGAATTTCACCAGACCGTGGCCCTGGTCAACGAATACAGCCACACGGCGTATGGCAGTAAGGAACTGCTGGCGGTCGAGTGTTACAACGTAAGGATTGTTCTGAGGTATCACACGGTTGTAATCCGGGAAGTTACCCTTGATGAAACGGCAGTTGAAGCGATATGAAGGGCTCTCGAAGGTAACACTCTTAGGCTCTACGGTAATCTTGATTGCCTCTTCTTTGGCAAACACATTCTTGATTACAGTGGCAGGCTTTACAGGCAGGATAAACGAGCCTTCCTGTCCGGGCTCTGACATATTGTTGCGATAGCGCACGAGCTTGCGTGTATCGGTGGATACAAAGACTATTCCGTCGGGCTTGATATCCCACAGTATACCCATCATCTGCGGACGCAAATCATCGTTGCCTACAGCAAACAGGGTATTGTCGATACCCTTGAGCACCTGCTCTGTAGGACACACAAACGAGAAGTTGGCATCGGAAGCCTCGCTATCGGCCTCGTTGGAGGGATATTCCGATCCGTTGAGAGCAATAAAGCTGTAATTGCCGGTAGCATAAGTCAGCTCTACGGAAAGGTTCTGATCATTGATATTGAATTCCAGACCCTGGTCGGGCATCTCCTTTAGGAGGTCGACCAGACGGCGTGCGTCGACACAGAAACGGCCTTCGCCCTCGGCATCCATTACTTCCATATGGGCGACAAGAGTATTTTCGAGGTCGGAAGCTGTGACAGTAAGAGTGTTGTCGGATAATTCGAAGAGGAAATTATTGAGAATAGTCAATGCATTCTTCGAGTTAATCACCTTGCTGACGGCTGACACATATGTGTAGAGTGTCTTGCTGGAAACATTAAATTTCATGAGGCGGTATTTAGAGCTTGTTGATTTTATATTCAGTTGTAATAGTATAGAAATATTGTGGTTAAATTAACCAACCTACAAAGATACACCTTTTCCGGCATAAATCCATATCTGCCGGTCAGTTTTATCATATGTGGCGGTCACGCCGGAACGATGCCGGGACAAAGCAATCCGACCGGTCTGTCCCGGCAGTTCACAGCGGTAGTGTGTGTAATCATAGTAAGATGATATTTACTTTGGTTCTGCCACAAAGGTACGTCGGGACCTGTGCGACAAATCAGTACTGCCGTGTTAAATAATATTAACCAAAAATAAGACTGCATACCGCTCCTATCCTACCGCTGTCATCCCGCTACCGGCGACAACCACACCCCAAATACTCCATTAACATTATTTACATATCAACGACCGAATATTAAACCGATTGCTTTGGGCTATTTTCAAAAAATAGCTGTAACTTAGAGAATCAGTTCTATAAAAGGAAAGTATACAGCTATGAAGGATCTCGACCAGTTTCTCAACCGCATAGATCTGCCCCGCATAAGGCCCGCATCAGGAGCCCTTCTTGTGGCCGAGCCTTTTTTACGCGAAAGCTATTTCAACCATGCGGTAATATACCTTGTAGATTACGGCGACGGAGAGTCATCAATGGGGATTGTCATGAACAAGACTACCAATTATCTGCTGTCGGACCTTCTCAACAATGTGACTCGCCGCGAGCCTGTGCCGGTATATTGCGGGGGCCCTCTTTCGGGCGACAGGCTCTACTTCATACATCGGCTGGGCGACATAATCCCCGGAGCCAAGCATATCGCCGACGGAATGTATATCGGCGGCGACTTCGACTGCATGATAGACTATGTCAACGCAGGATATCCGCTGGAGGGGTTCGTGAGGTTCTGCCTTGGCTACAGCGGCTGGGACGTAGGGCAGCTTGACGACGAGCTGAAAAATAATGTGTGGGCCGTAGCCAGCATAAAGGATGCAAATACAATACTCCAGGGCTCGGAAGACGGATACTGGCATGGACAGGTACGCACAATGGGCGCAAAATACCGCGGGTGGCTCTATCATCCCCAATATCCATCGCTCAACTAAGACCCCGTTCCCCAATATTTGTTAACGCTTGACCGCCCCAGCGTTAACAAATATTGGGGAACGGGGTCTAAGAGCTCTCACCCTCAACAACACCACATATACATCGCGCCCCTGCACAGACAATCTGTGCAGGGGCGCGATGTATATGTGATTAATTCCCTAAAGGAATCAGGCAGTCACAGAGACGTTTTTCTTCTCACAGCTCTTTACCGCACGGGAAAGGGCCATATTGGCAAGTGCCCAGAAAGCGATATCGAGAATTATCAGAAGGGTGATGTTCAGATGGTTGGCAAGACATATATTAGCCACCGAGAAGAACAGTGCTACTCCAACAATTGTAACCATAGCCCTGCGCGAAGGCATGCCTAACGAAAGGAGCTTGTGATGGATATGGGTACGGTCGGGAAGGAAGGGATTGTTGCCCTTGCGCACACGACCGATAAACACCCTCACGACATCGAAGCAAGGTACTATCAGCGGAGACACGGCGACAACGAAAGAGTTGCAGTAGAAACCTCCGAGATTAAGAGTAGGAGCAGTAAACAGATGCAGACTCAGGAATGAGAGCAGGAGTCCGACTGTGAGGGAGCCGGCATCGCCCATAAATATCTTTTTGCGCTTTGCGGGATTGCCGAAGACGTTGTAATAGAAGAATGGCACAAGCACTCCGAGAGATGCGAACGAAAGCATGGAATATACATACTGGCCCAGCAGATAGAATGTGACGCCGTAGATAATAAAGCCTGTCATTGCCAGACCCGAGGCTAAACCGTCGATACCGTCAATAAGGTTAAGAGCATTGCATACGAATACGATATACAACACTGTCAGAGGCCAGCCAAGCCACGAAGGAATGGAATCTATCCATAAAAATCCGTGGAAGGAGTTAATCCAGAAGCCGCCCATAATGATAAATACGGCACAGAGTATCTGAGCCACAAACTTGGCACGATAGCGCACTCCGACAAGGTCATCACCTACTCCGACAATATACATGAGGAATAGCGAGCAGAATCCCATCGAGAGGGGAAGAGTCTGCGCCTCTACCAGCGACATAAGCCTTGAATCGCCGACAAGCATGGTAATGCCAAGCAGGAGCGATACGGTAAAACATATCACAGGCGTGAATGCGATGCCTCCGAGTCGAGGCACAATACCTTTGTGAATCTTGCGTTCATCAGGCATATCGAAAAGTTCCTTCCTGAAAGCGACAAGCAAAATCTGCGGGATAAATATACCCGCAAACATCACGCAGAGTACAAATACGACGAAATTACATAGTAACCAGAAATTCATAACATTAGTGTGTAGTATTATTAATTAGTAAAGTTGGAATCTATATTAACTTTTTACTATGGGGTGAAACATCAATTAAAAAAATCATCGGCCGATACCATGATATATAAAGCCCTCCGATTCGACTTCGGAACGGTCATATATGTTACGGCCATCGACAATCAACGGATTTGCCATAACACGGCGCAATACAGGCCACGATGGCATACGGAACTGCTTCCATTCGGTAAGCAATAGCAGAGCGCCGGCTCCAAGAGCGGCGTCATACATATCGGACGCATACTCAATACGCCCGCTACCCGGGAGAGAAGCGCCATCTCCCAGACGGCGGCTGCATTCAGTCATAGCTACCGGATCATACACACGGACTACAGCTCCTGCAGCGACAAGACTTTCAATCACCACAAGAGACGGAGCTTCGCGCATATCGTCGGTCTCAGGCTTAAAAGCAAGCCCCCATACAGCAATCGTCATTCCGGTCAACTCCGGGCCGAGCGCAGAACAGAGCTTCTCAAACACGACTTTTTTCTGAGCCTCATTTGTAGCCTCGACAGCCTCGACCACACGCATCACGCATCCGTTTTCACGCGCCGTGCGAGCAAGAGCCTTTACATCTTTCGGGAAGCACGATCCTCCGTAGCCACAGCCGGAGTACAAAAACTTACCACCGATGCGGGCGTCGGTACCGATACCTTTGCGCACCATATTGACATCTGCGCCCACGCGGTCGCACAAATTGGCAATATCGTTCATAAAGGATATACGGGTAGCAAGCATCGCATTGGCCGCATATTTTGTCATCTCGGCCGAGGGAATATCCATGAAGTAGACACGGAAATTATTGGTCAGGAATGGACGGTAGAGTTTTGTCATAACAGCCTTGGCCCGCTCACTCTCCACCCCGACCACCACTCTGTCGGGCGACATGAAATCCTTGATAGCCGCACCCTCTTTAAGAAACTCAGGGTTGCTTGCCACCTCAAAATCGATATCGACACCACGTTCAGCAAGCTGAGCGGCAATCTCTGCCTTTATCTTTGCGGCAGTACCCACCGGCACAGTCGATTTGGTGACAAGCAGAGTATATCGGTTGATGTGGCGTCCGAATGTACGTGCGACTTCAAGAACGTAGCTCAAGTCGGCGCCGCCATCCTCGTCAGGAGGAGTACCGACAGCAGAAAACACCACCTCTACATTGTCGAGACATTCGGCAAGCGAGGTGACGAAATGCAGGCGTCCAGCCTCTACATTCCGACACACAAGTTCCTTGAGCCCGGGCTCGTAGATTGGTATCTCACCGGCATTAAGGCGCGCAATTTTTTCTGTATCTATGTCGACACATGTCACATCAACCCCCATCTCGGAAAAACACGCTCCCGAGACAAGGCCGACATAACCTGTTCCGACTATCGCTATATTCATTACAATAATTGTATATTCAAATCCTACAGCACAAATCCTCCGAGGGAGTCATTTGAATTCAATCTCATGAAATATCATCTGAATCCTATACATAAGCCAAATCCAAAAGACTCACTAAAATACGAGCCGGAAATGCACGAAAAACGGCATCACGACCCATGTCAGAGATGTAACGAGGGCAAATTTACTAATTATGACGCATTTGAGCAAATTTTAAAGAATTGTATTGCGCAATTTCAAACGACTCTATT
>NZ_JAIDKI010000146.1 GCF_029051885.1 Muribaculum sp. | reverse complement strand
CCCTTATCACAAGCGAAAATCTGCTCGACGAATGACCGCCCTGACGGTAACATTTATTATTAAACAAGCTCTTAATCCGACACCAAAACAATGTCACTACTTGAGATTGTAACACCGCTGCATCATGTATGGGAAGTCATATTGTCGTGGATAGATACCGAACGACTGCGTGCGGTGATGCTATATGATCCGGCCAACCCGCTGCTGTTCAATACCGGCCTGTTTCTACTGCTGGCAGTAGCGTTTTTCTTCCTCTACCGTCTGCTCAGCCGATGGTCGGGGGCGAGAATGGTGTGTATCATTCTCTTCTCATTGTATTTCTATTACAAGTCAAGCGCCGAGTGCTGTTTCATATTGCTTGGCGTATGTCTGTCCGACTATCTGCTCGGAATTATTCTCGGCAATGTGCGCAACCGTATTTTGCGCCGTTGCATAGTGGCCCTGAATGTGATAGTCAATATCGGCATGCTTGTTTATTTCAAGTATCTCAATCTGATATTCTCTACATTTGCTTCGATAGGAGGGGCTGATTTCGATGCGCTCGACATAATCCTTCCGGCCGGTATCTCGTTCTTTACATTCCGGTCGATAAGTTATATAGTGGATATATACCGGGGCACATTGCGTCCCGCCACCAATCTGCTCGACTATATATTTTTTCTTACCTTCTTCCCTCCGCTGTTGGCCGGCCCTGTCGTTAGAGCGGCCGACATGCTGCCGCAGATAAAGCGACGTCCGGTAGCCACGCGCGCCATGGTCGGAGGCGGACTGTTCCTCATCATATGCGGGCTTATAAAGAAAGTCATTGTCGCCGATTATATAAGCGGAAATTTTGTCGACCGTGTGTTTGACAATCCTGCTCTTTATACCGGTCTGGAAAATCTGCTGGCGGTGTATGGATTCACACTGCAGTTGTATTGCGATTTCTCCGGATATTCCGATATGGCCATTGGGCTTGCTTTGATGCTCGGGTTCTCCTTCAAGGACAATTTCAATGCGCCGTTTAAGTCGCAGAGTCCCACGGAATGGTGGCGACGTTGGCATATATCTCTCTCGACATGGCTTCGCGACTATCTGTATATCCCGATGGGAGGCAGCCGATGCTCTGTAAAACGCTCTTATGCCAATCAGTTCAATACTATGCTGCTCGGCGGTTTGTGGCACGGAGCATCGTGGATGTACATCATATGGGGTGCCTGGAACGGTATCCTGCTGGTCGTTCACAAAGCTCTGCGCAAGGCGTTTCCGGCTCCTCCGGGAGTCAGACGCGACCAGTGGTGGCGGCGTGTGGCCAACATATTTCTTACATTCAACCTTATGGCTGTCGGATTCATGTTTTTCCGTGCGCGTTCCATGGAGCATGTCGGACAGATGGTCGGACAGATATTCACCAATTTCCACGTGTCAGTGGCCCCACAGCTCATGGAGGGGTATCTCGCCGTGATACTCATAATGGTTGCCGGATATCTTATGCATTTTGCACCCCGAAGCTGGTCGGAGTCTCTTCGCAACCATTATACCGCTCTTAGGCCGATATGGCAGGCCGTGATTCTGGCTATCGTGCTCCTGGTTATCATACAGGTGCGCTCGTCGCGTATAGTTCCCTTTATATATCTACAGTATTAAGTAATCGGGATAAATAAATTGATATCGACGCAGGCTTATTTCAATTTAATTATTAAATTTGCATCAAGGTTACAGGCAGCCTGCTTTTGTCGGGCTGTACGGCCTTAAGAGCTCGTTCGATAATATATGTTAACTCCAGGGCAGTCACTGTTCGCGGTATATTTCATGACTAAGGTGTGGACATTGCCCGCTCGACCGAAGAATTATGGAATAAGCACCGGACGGAGGCCGAGGCAATGGTGATTCATTGTTGCGTTATGGCTCATTAATTAAAGGATGTATAATATTAACCCTAAATTATACCGATTCTACGATTGATATTGTCGAACCGGATTTAATAAAAAATCTATATATGGAAAAGAGATTACGTATAGCTGTTCAGTCAAAAGGTCGTCTGTACGATGAGACAATGGCTCTGTTTGCCGAGGCCGGGATAAAGCTGACAGCTGTCAAGCGCACGTTGCTTGTGCCTTCTCGCAATTTCCCTGTTGAGTTTCTGTTTCTGCGCGACGACGACATTCCCGGCACTGTTGCCGACGGAACTGCCGATCTCGGCATTGTCGGGCTTAATGAAGTGCTCGAAAAGTGTAGCGATGTAGATGTGGTCAAGGAGCTTGGCTTCAGCCGTTGCCGTCTTTCGCTTGCTATTCCGCAGCATATAGAATATAATGGTCTTGAATGGTTCAACGGACGCAGGATTGCAACATCGTATCCCATCATACTGCGCAATTTCCTGAACGAAAACGGCATACGCGCGGATATCCATGTCATAAGCGGCTCGGTGGAGATTGCTCCCGGTATCGGTCTGGCCGATGCTATTTTCGATATCGTTTCGTCAGGCTCCACTCTCGTGAGCAACAATCTTGAGGAGGTATATTCCGTAATCGAGTCGCAGGCCGTGCTCATAAAGGGTGCCGGCGCCACGTTGCCCGATGACAAGGCTGCCATACTCGACGAACTGCTCTTCCGGTTTGAGGCTGTTAAGGCTGCCGAAGGCCGCAAATACATACTTATGAATGTGCCGCGTCAGAAGCTCGACGAGGTGCTTGCTATCTTGCCCGGCATGAAGAGTCCCACCGTTCTGCCTTTGGCCAATGCCGACTGGTGTTCTGTACATTCGGTGCTCGACGAGAAGATGTTCTGGCAGATTGTAAGCCGTCTGAAAGCGGCGGGAGCCGAGGGCATCCTCGCGCTCGACATCGAGAAAATGATACTCTGAGATATGGAAATATTGCGTTATCCCGACAGGCGCGAGTGGCCCGGGCTCACCTCGAGGGCCATGGCTTCACAGGCGTCGCAGGTGGCGGCTACAGTCCGTACTATAATGGACGATGTGGCAGCTCGTGGCGATGAGGCGCTCAGAGAGTATGAACTGCGTTTTACAGGCTCTTCGCTGTCCGACCTCGCTGTAAGCGACGAGGAGATTGAGCGTGCGGCCACATTGCTGTCGCCTGAGCTGCGGCAAGCCATAGAGAGTGCCGCACGGAATATCGCCGCATTCCACCGCGCCGAGATGCCGTCGCCGGTAAAGGTTGAGACGCAGCCCGGAGTAGTGTGCATGCAGCGCCCGGTAGCCATAGAGCGTGTAGGCCTATATATACCCGGGGGCAACTCGCCTCTGTTCTCCACCGTTCTGATGCTTGCAGTCCCGGCCGTGATAGCCGGATGTCCCGATATCGAGTTGTGTACACCTGCCGGAGCTGACGGAAGCATTCATCCCGCCATACTATATGCCGCCAAGGTGGCCGGGGTAGGGCGTATATTCCGCACCGGTGGCGCTCAGGCTATTGCCGCCATGACATTCGGCACTGAAAGCATTCCGCGCGTCGACAAGATTTTCGGCCCCGGCAACCGCTATGTGATGGAAGCGAAGCAGCAGGCTACGCTCCACGGTTGCGCTATTGACATGCCTGCCGGACCGTCGGAAGTGCTTGTCATCGCCGACAGCAATGCCAATCCGGCTTTCGTCGCCTCCGACTTCCTGTCGCAGGCCGAGCACGGACCTGACAGCCAGTCGATATTGCTTACAACATCAGAGACATTGCTCGATATGCTTCCGGGCGTTATCGACACAATGCTCAATGACCTGCCGCGGCGCGACATGATGTTGCACTCGCTTGACCACAGTCGTATCATTCTGATGCATGACGATGACGAGATGATGGAATTCAGCAATCTCTATGCTCCGGAACATCTGATTCTTAACCATCGCGACGCCGACCGCCTGTGCGACAGTGTGCGCAATGCCGGCTCGGTATTCATCGGTCCATGGTCGCCCGAAAGTGCCGGCGACTATGCGTCGGGCACTAACCACACACTGCCCACCTCCGGTTACGCGCGCTCCTACAGCGGTGTGAATATCGACAGCTTCATGAAGAAAATCACATTCCAGAAGCTGACCGCAGAGGGTATAGCCGCTCTGGCACCCACTGTCGTGGCCATGGCCGAGGCTGAGAGCCTCGACGCGCATGCCCTTGCTGCAAAAGTGCGCACATCGGCCGTTTAATAATATGAAAAAATACAGAATCATACATGACACTCCAACAGCTTGTTCGTCCAAATATCCTGGCCATGCAGCCATACACCTGTGCCCGCAACGAGTATTCCGGCGAGGCGCGCGCATGGCTCGATGCCAATGAAAACAGTATGATTTCGGGGCTCAACCGTTATCCTGACCCATTGCAGTCGGAGGTAAAGCGCCGGCTTGCCCGTATACGCGGTGTTGATGTCGACAATATATTCCTCGGTGTCGGTAGCGATGAGTGTATCGATATTACTTACCGCACATTCTGTCGCCCGGGTGTAGATAATGTGGTGGCCATCGAGCCTACCTACGGTATGTACAGCGTATGTGCGGCCATCAACGATGTGGAATACAGGCCCGTCCGTCTCCACGACGATTTCTCCATCGACGAGGATGCGCTCTTTGCCGCTGTCGACGCCAATACCAAGGTGCTGTGGATATGTTCGCCCAACAATCCTACCGGCAATGCATACCCCCTTGAACAGCTTGAGCGTATAGCCTCGCGTTTTGAGGGGATAACGGTAGTCGATGAGGCTTACGTCGACTTCTCCTCTGTCGGCTCGATGGTGTCTCGTCTTCAACACCTCCCCAGGCTTATCGTCATGCAGACATTTTCCAAGGCATGGGCCGCTGCTGCAATGCGTCTGGGCATAGCCTACGCCCATCCCGACATTATCGGCATATTCAATAATGTAAAATATCCGTATAATATAAATATCCTCACCCAGCGCGAAGCTCTTAAAGTGCTCGATTCGGCCGATGAGGTAGCCCGTGTGGCCAGGGCGCTTGTCGGCGAGCGCAATCGCCTTGCCGAGGCTCTTCTGCGGCTTTCTGTGGTTACGGGTGTATACCCTTCGGATGCCAATTTCTTACTCGTGGCCACCACCGATGCCGACGGGCTGTACGCATGGTTGCGCGACAAGGGTATAATCGTGCGCAACCGCTCGCGTGTGGCCCTGTGTGAGGGTTGTCTGCGTATCACCGTCGGCACCCCCGATGAGAATGCCATGCTCATCGATGCCATGACTGCTTTTCCTCATGACTGAACAATCCTATAATTATTTCCTGCATTCTGTATATTTCCATTTATCCTGACATAAAATACAATGAACAAAGAGAACACACGGCCGCGTGCACTTTTTATCGACAGGGACGGGACTCTTATAGTAGAGCCTCCTGTCGATTACCAGGTCGACTCCCTTGAGAAACTGGAATTCATGCCGGGCGCCCTTCGCGCCATGCACTTTATCGCAGGGCATCTGCCTTACAAGCTCGTAATGGTGACAAACCAGGACGGCCTCGGCACATCATCTTTCCCCGAGGAGACATTCTGGCCCGCTCACAACAAGATGCTCGGCGCTTTGGCCGGTGAGGGTGTGAAGTTTGATGATATCATCATCGACCGCACTTTTCCGGAGGAGAACGCTCCGACACGCAAGCCGGGCACGGCATTGCTTGGCGAGTATACCTCGGGGGGATACAATCTCGCCGACTCATATGTAATAGGCGACAGGCTTACCGACGCCATGCTTGCACGCAATCTCGGAGCTAATGCCATTATCCTGGCCGAGCCTACCGAGGCGCTGTATAATGAGATTGCAGCACAGGGACTTGACTCCACAGTCGTGGCTGTGACCCGCTCGTGGGATTCAATAGCCGCAATACTTCAGGGTGGTGTGCGCAGGGCCAGTTGGTCGCGTGCCACTTCGGAAACTACCATCACCGTAGAGGTCAATCTCGACGGCAGCGGACATACCGACATACACACCGGTCTGGGATTTTTCGACCATATGCTTGCGCAGATAGGCAAGCATGGCGCGTTCGACCTTAAGGTGCACGCCGACGGCGACCTTCATGTTGATGAGCATCATACCATTGAGGATACGGCCATTGTGCTCGGGCATACCCTGCGCGAGGCGCTTGGCGACAAGATGGGTATTGAGCGCTACGGATTCGTGTTGCCGATGGACGATTCGCTATGTACGGTTGCTCTTGATTTTGGCGGACGTCCATGGATTGTATGGGATACGGAATTCCATCGCGAGAAAATCGGCGATATGCCTACCGAGATGTTTTTCCATTTCTTCAAGTCGCTTAGCGATGCTGCCGGCATGAATCTGTTCGTACGCGCCGAGGGCACAAACGAGCATCATAAGATTGAAGGAATATTCAAGGCATTCGCACGTGCGCTGCGACAGGCCGTGCGCCGCGACCCCTTGCACTTCACTCTTCCTTCGTCGAAAGGCACCCTCTGACCGGGTGAAGACGTTGCGGATGCAAGTCCGTCATATTTGTATACATATGTGCAATATTTGACGGTATTTTACCGTTAGATATTGCACATATGAACAGAATAGACGCACTCTATATATGGGCCGTGGGCATGCTGTCGGCAATCATGCTTTCGGCCTGTGTCGAGGATGGTTTCTCGACCAGTCCCTCCGACCAGCCACAGCTCTCAGCCGACACTCTTCGCCTCGGACTTGTATTTACCGGTGAAGGCACTCCGACCCACTTGTTTAAAATCCACAATCGCCACGACAAGGGCATGATTGTGTCGTCGCTGCGTGTGCGCGACGATGCATGGCGCGATGTGTTCCGATTCAATGTCGACGGAATGGCCGGACGCGACTTTACCGATGTGGAGATTCGCGCCAATGACTCCATATTTGTGCTCGTTGAGGCCACTCTTCCTGAAAACGGCGGTCAGTTGCCGGTAGAGATTAACGCTCCTGTCGACATCGTTGTCAATGGCGTGACCTCTACCATTGTGCTGAATGCGTTCGGACGCGATGTGACGCGTCTGCATGAACCACGTATTCAGGCAAATACCCGTTGGGAAAGCACGAAGCCCATACAGATTTTCGACAGCCTTGTCGTGGAGCCCGGCGCCACTCTCACCCTGGGAGCCGGACAGCAGCTGTGTTTTCATGCCGGGGCTTATATGCGTGTCTACGGTTCGCTTGTGGCCGAAGGGACTCCCGAGGCTCCTGTCGATATTACCGGCGATCGATTCGACCAGGTGGTGGGGCGCATCCCTTACGATATAATGTCGGGGCAGTGGGGTGGCATAGAGTTCATGCCGGGGTCGGCATCCAACCGCATGTCGCATACTGTCGTGCGCAATACCACATGGGGAGTAGAGGTGTACGGCGAAGGCGCCAATCCGAGAACCCCTGTGCTCAGTCTGCTCAATTGCCGTCTGCGCAACTCTGCCGCCAATGTCCTTACCGTGACCGGCGCCGCAGTCCGTGCCATAGGGTGCGAACTCGCCGAGGCTGCCGATAATGTGGTAGAGGCAGGCGAGGGTAGTCATCTGACTATCAACCACTGCACCCTTGCCAATTACTATCTGTTTTCAGCCGTGAGCGGAGCCATGGTTTACGTTGCCGCCGAGGATGCCGCCGGCGATATAAGCAACTCCATCATTCATGGCAACGGGGGTATTGTGTCGCCGGGCGATTTGTTCGGTTACGATTTCTACCTGCGCACATCGCTGCTGAAGCCTAACGGCTCTGACGACGACAACTTCATCGCAATCATGTGGGGCAAGGATCCGCTGTTTTATACCGTGCGCTCCGACTATTACTTCGATTACCGACTGCGCGAGGGGTCGCCGGCAATCGGTGCCGCCGACCCGGCTCTCACACTGCGTGAGGCCGCTGTCGATTTCTATGGCAATCAGCGTGGAGCCGAGCCCGATCTCGGCGCATATGTATTCGTCCCTGAGGCTGACTCTTTCTGACGTAATCCGGTATCCCCTGGTTCTACCCCCGACTATCAATTCCTCGCTTTATGACATTTCTTCGACGAATAGCATATATGTGCATGCTGCTCTTGCTGGCATCGTGCAACAACGACATCTTTATCGACACTTTCGACATGCCCGCAGTGACTTCATTCTCCATTCCCGGAAGTGGAGGAGAGTGCGGTTTCACGCTCCCTGCCGACAATATGACAATGGGCATATATGTGGAGTCGGGCGACTACGAGATAAGCGCCACCATGCCCGGAGGCGAGCAGATGACAAACTGCAACTGGCTCGAGGGCGACGGGCGGTTTACCGTGTCGCATCCGCGTGTCGATATGACGGTCGAGCGCATAGGCCGGCGTGTCGATGTCAAGGTCAACCGCTATTATTCACTGCGCGATGAAATGGTATTGGTTGAATTTTCTACCGAATACCAGTCGATTACCGACACCATCAAGATACCGGCATATAATCCGTATGAACTCCGTGGAGTGGACTATCAGTTTCAGAGCACTACCCTTAATGATGGCATGGGCTCAATGTCGGAGATATTCAACGGCAGTATATCCAATCACCTGAGCACTCCTATGAAGTTCCCGTTCATACTTTCCGAGGCCACGATACCCGTATTTTATGAATGCCGGGTAGAGAGCCGCGGCGATATGTATTTCGATATGGTGAAAGGTGCGGAGTTTCCGATACCATCGAGCCTCAACGACAATCCGTGGATGTGGAGCTGGGGACTGCTTGGCGACAGTGCTGTTCTCGCCTCCGACGGAGCCACGCTACTGACCCACTACCCGCCGCTACCATCCATCGACCCTATTCCGCCTCATACGAAGTCGCAGATAAGACTCGTGTCTGACAACGAGCAGATGCAGTTCGTAGCCGTGCTCGATATCTATAATACCCACCTCGCACAGTCACATCAGGTGTATATGTGGCTTCTGATTGATATTCCGTTTGACTATATTGTTTCCCGCAATGACACTCCGGTTGAATAAATATATAGATGCGCGCGCTGTGGCTGCTGCCGCTGTAATGATGTCGGCGACGCTGCATGTTGCCTCACAGAATCCTGCCGTCGGCGATTCATGCCGCTACGACGGTCTGTCGGGGGAGCTGTCGGTAGCCGCGGCACCCTCGCTGGTGCTTCGCTCCAATCCTTTTCTGCGCGGGCACAACCCTTCGGGAAAGCAGGTGTCCGCGTCATTTTCCGGGCGTCTGCAATATGCCATGCGTTTTGCTCCCGATTCGGAGTACGGACGTCTGTATCCCTATGCCTGGCAGGGTATCGGGCTTGGCGTCACATCCTTTTCCGCCTCCGGAGTGCTTGGCTCGCCGGTAGCGCTGTATGTGCTCCAGGGGAGTCGCATCGCCTCGGTCACACAGCGTCTGGCTGTCGACTACGAATGGAATTTCGGAGCATCGTTCGGCTGGAAGCATTCATCATCGACCGACGGGGCCGACCGTATGCTCTACGGCGTCGGTTCGTCGGTCAATGCCTATATCGGCCTGGCGTTCATGCTGTCGTATGAGGCTACTCCAAATCTTACACTGCGCTTTGGCCCTGAGATAGCCCATTATTCCAATGGCAATACCTCGCTTCCCAATCCCGGAGTCAACCGCGTAGGTCTGCGCCTGTCGGCTACCTACCGCCTGCATGGCATCAGGCCGCGCAGTCTCTCGGTTGACTGGAGTGGATTCCGGCCCGGCATGTCGTACGACATCACTTTGTGGGGCGCATGGCGCAAATGGGGCTACAGCCCGTCGGTCAATGAACCGTATACCGGCTCCGGTGCGCTTGAGGTGCCTGGACGATGGCTTGTGGGAGGATTGAGTTTCAACCCGCTCTACCGCTTCAATCCGGTGGTAGCGGCCGGTGCAGCCGTCGACCTTCTGTATGACGACGGCGCCAATCTGTCGGCCCATTTCGAACCATCCTCGCCATTTGACTCGCCACGTTTCTATCGTCAGCCGCTTAGAGAGCGTATCATGGGTGGAGTGTCGTTGCGAGTGGAGATATCGATGCCCATATTCTCGGTCAACATAGGTATCGGCCACAGTGTGTATGCGCCGACGCCGCGCCGTCACGACATGGTGTATTATCCTGCGGACGACGACAGGCTGAGTCCCGTAAAGTCAGACCTCCGCGGCTTCTACCAGATGTTTAATCTTAAGACCCGCCTTTACCGTGGCCTTTACCTTAACACCGGATACCGCCTGGTCGACTTCTCCAAATCCGGCAACCTCATGCTCGGCCTCGGCTACACCTGGCGCTGACCTTTGCCTATTCAAAAAGATTTTGTTAAATTTGTAGCAAGCTGGGATGCTGGTGGTGTCCCAGCTATGTTATGTGAATTAGGCAACCTTTTATAAATTTTTAGACATTAGTCTTTTACCTTATCATGAAAATAAGAAGTGTAATCGGAGCGATGCTGTTGCCTGCGTGCGTTTTGTCGGCGCAGGGACAGATTACGCTTGTGCGCGACGGAAAACCGCAGTCGCGTATTGTAGTAAACAGTGATTCTCCTGTCGACCGCCGTGCGGCAGACCTCCTGCAGGACTTTGTCGGCCGCATCAGTGATGCGAAGCTGCCGGTAGTCGAGTCGAAGAAACTCAAGAAGGGCGACGTGGTAATAGGGCAGGGCTCGACCGACGGCCTTACGGAGGACGGATTCCGACTTGCCGACAGCGATGGCATACTTTATATAAGCAGTGGCGGCGACAAGGGCACACTCAACGGTGTGGTACAGTTGCTCGAGGACTATCTTGGCGTGCAATATTATGCCGCCGACGCATACACACTCGACCGTCGCCGTACCGTAGATATTCCTGCGATTGGCGACCGTGTGGTAAATCCCGCGTTCCGCTATCGCCAGAGCCAGTGCTACGCTCTGCAGGAGGATCCGATATACCGTATATGGATGCGCTTTGAAGAGCCGTCCGACGAATTTGCCGATGGCCTGTGGGTACATACTTTCCGTCGTCTGCTCCCTCCCGAACAGTATGGCGAGACACATCCCGAGTATTACTCGTATATCAACGGCATGCGCCGTCCGGGCAACGCGAGTCAGTGGTGTCTCACCAATCCTGAACTGTTTGAGGTTGTGGCGGCACGTATCGACTCAATTTTCAAGGCCAACCCTGACCGCAACATGATATCTGTGAGCCAGAACGATGGCAATTTTACCAATTGCCACTGTGAAGAGTGCAGCAAGATTGACGAGTACGAGGGTAGTCTGTCGGGCAACTATGTGCGTTTCGTGAACAAACTGGCCGAACGTTTCCCCGACAAGCAGTTCTCGACACTCGCCTACCTCTTTACGATGCATCCGCCCAAGCATGTGAAGCCTCTGCCCAATGTCAATATCATGCTGTGTGATATCGACACCAAGCGCGAGGTGCCTCTGACCGACAATGCCTCGGGCCGCGACTTCATGAAGGCTCTTGAGGGATGGTCGAAGATTTCCAATAATATCTTTATCTGGGCCTACGGCATCCACGTCGACCACATGGTGGCGCCATTCCCCAAT
>NZ_JAIDKI010000145.1 GCF_029051885.1 Muribaculum sp. | reverse complement strand
CTCCATCATCACAAGACAAAAATCACTCAGAGATATGCGACCCCAGCGTTAACAAATATTGGGGAACGGGGTCTTACAACGAATAATCGACATTATGTGTGACAGATGTCACTAACGGGTATGAAAATCTTCGTGAAAATACTGGTAATGGCGCACGGACACGGCATAGCTTTTTTCGGACTCACGCGCTATGTCAGGCGTGGTTCCTCCTTATAGCGCCGCATCTGTCACTTCTTTTTATTGCATGTATCTGCGAAAGTGGCTATATTTGTAGGAATAAGAATATTTTCCAGGATGCGATAAAGGATGTCCGACCGACAGAAATCATATATCAATATCCCGACATTGTGGGTGCTATCGGTGGTTGCGGCTCTTGCCGCGGCATGGTGTGTGATGTATATCTTTACCTTGCCGACGGGCGACGACCTTATCTACACCTCTGTACTCAGGCGTGCCGACGGGATTGGCACCGGCGGATATGCCGTATGGGAGTTCCCGCGATATTGGGCGCGCCACTGGGTGTATACCAACGGACGTTCGGCCAACTTGCTTGCATCGCTCTTCATGGGCATCCTGCCTCATTGGATGGTGTCGGTGATGTGCGGTCTGGCTGTAGGGGCCATGTACCTTCTGGTACTGTACTTCTGCCGTCTGTTGCCCTGCCGGGGAAAAGGTGTTGCCGCTATTGTTGTGATTGCCATAATCGCATTTCTGTTTCCGTGGTGGGACTCTTTTTCGCTCATCGATGTCAATTTCAACTATGTATGGGCCACGGCTATGCCGCTGTCATTTTTAGTCATGCTCCGGAATGCCGGTAGCGGATGGCTGACGGGCGTGGGGCGTACATCCGACCTGTCGGGACGCATCACTACCGTCTCTGTGGCTCTTTTCTGCCTCCTGGCGGGCATGATTCATGAGGCTGCCACTCTTTCGCTCTGCGCGGGGATGGCGTGGGTGGCATGGATGCGTGGCGACATATCCTCCGGCGCATGGAGCAGGCTATCGCCTCAGCGGCGGTGGATGCTCGGGTCATTCCTTGCCGGTGTGGCTGTGGTCACACTTTCTCCGGGAATTATCATGCGTGCGGTCGGCGGCAATGCCCCCGATGATGTATGGTGGATGCTGGTGATTAAGTCAGCCCCGGTTACACTCGTTATGCTGTGTGTGATGCTTGTGTCGCTTACGAGCCGCGCCGGCCGCGAGAAACTGCGCCTTATGCTCGTGTCCGACCGGGCCATGTGGGTCGTAAGCGCCCTGGTGGCTATGGGGTTTGTGGCTGTCGGAGGCATTGTGGGGCGCAGTGGATGGTTCTCCCAGATTTTTGCCTTGATAGCGTTATGGCAGTGGTGGGGGCCTGTAGGGCGTCACAGGGTCGGCCCTGTAGCGGGTGCTCTTGTCGCTTTGCCGCTCGGAGTCATGGCAGTGGCACAGATGGTTGAGGTCGACCGCTACAGCTATATAGGCTGGAAGGCCGACACGGAGTTGCGTGCGCTGTATGCCGGGTCGCCCGACGGCATTGTCTGTTATGACATGCCCGACGACAGCCGGCTGCCTCTGTGGGTGTTCTCGCGGGTGCGCTATCTGCGCCCTGAGGACGATTACACCCATTGCGGACTGCGCATGTACTACAAGAAGGATTGCCCGCTAATCAACCTCCCGGCCTCTGCGTCGGGCATCGACTGGGAGAACTTTGACCCGCGCAAGGCGTTGAAATTTAAGATGCAATACCGCTCGATAGGCTCGATAGCGCTTGTGCCTCCCGGCAATACGGTGTTTCCGGCATCTCCGGGATGGGCCCGATTGTATGTGGGAAAGGTCGAGAATATGGAGCCGGGGCATTTGACCGCTTATGATTTTTTTGGCTCACAATATTGTAGCCGCAACTGGGTTATACCTTTTGAGAAGGATGGACGCACATACTACTACACGCGTCCATACCGGCCTCACTGGGGCGACCGATTTTAGAGAGTATAACAGAAATCAAAAAGAAACTATATATGGCACAGATAGGTGATATGGTGCGCTACCTCAACTCGGTAGGTGGCGGCCGTGTGGTAAGGATTGAAGGCCAGGTGGCCTATGTCGACGAAGACGGATTTGAGACTCCGGTGCTTCTGCGCGAATGCGTGGTAGTGGTTCCGGCCCGGCAGTCGGCACCGGAGGCCCGCGCAGCAAAGAGCGGCGCCGGTCAGAGCGGCTCATCGGGCGACCGCTGGTGGGAAAAGGAGCTTAAGGGCAAGAAGGAGAAAGCCCCCTCGAAGGAGAAGCCCGTATACGACCCGACTGCCGCAAATGTGGCTCCCGAGGCCGGATTTGCCGGACAGGGCAGGATATCTCCCAAGCCGGAGCCTGCCGTTGATCCCGACGATACTCCCGAGGGTGAGAAGCTCAACATAGTGCTTGCCTTCGAGGCAGAGGAGCCACGCCATCTCAACACTACCGAATATGACGCGTATGTCGTCAACGACTCAAACTATACGCTGTTTCTTACCTACCTCACACGCTCAGACAGCGACAAGGGCTGGACTCTGCGTTTTGCCGAGGTAATCGAGCCCCACATGCAGGTGCCGGTACAGCATATCACCCGCGACGACCTCGTGGCGATGGACCGTGTGAGCGTACAGTACGTGGCCTACAAGCCGGGGCGTGAGTTCCGCCTGAAATCGCCTGTGGCTGTGGAGCATTCAGTCGACACGACAAAATTTTTCAAGCTCCACTGTTTCCGCGACAACGTATATTTCGACACCCCCGTGATTGCAATCGACATCACGCGCAACGATGTGCCGCAGCGTCCGGTGGTCATCGACTCCGGCCGTCTGGAGGATGCCATGCGCTCCAAGCGTCGCGCCGACGAGCAGCCTCAGCCGCGCCGTGTGAGCCGTAACGACCATAAGGCCGCCAATGAGCCGCTTGTAGTCGACCTGCATATATCGGAGTTGCTCGACAATACCACCGGTCTTGATAACGCCGACATGCTTCAGGTGCAGTTGCGCGAGTTCAACCGTGTGATGGAGGAGAACCGCTCGGCCAAAGGGCGCAGGATTGTATTCATCCACGGCAAGGGTGAGGGTGTATTGCGCAAGGCGATACTGAAGGAGCTTTCCTATAAATACAAGTCGTGTGATGTGCAGGACGCCTCGTTCCGCGAATACGGATTCGGAGCCACCCAGGTGACGGTAAGATAATCTCCGCGATATGATATACTATTTTTCCGGACAGGGCAATTCGCGCGCGGCTGCCAAAGCCCTCGGCAAGGCGCTCGGTATGGAGATATGCCGCATCACGCGCCGGGATGTCGACAATGCCCCCTCGGCTCCGCCACCGACTGAGGATGAGGCCACGTTGTGGGTGTTTCCGGTGCATGCATGGGGTGTGCCGCGAGTGGTTGAGGAGTTTATCGGAAGGCTTGCGGCCGACACTCCCGACGCAGGCGCATGGTCGGTGCATCATATGGTGGCTACGTGTGGCGACGATATCGGTCGCACCGATCGGCTGTGGGCCGCTATGATACGCGCCCGCGGATGGCGTGTAGGTGGCGTGTTCTCTCTGACGATGCCCAATACATATGTTTGCCTCCCCGGATTTGACACGGATTCGGCCGAGATTGGGGCCGCGAAGCTCGACAATGCGGCTGCTGACATATCGGCAATAGCCTCGCGCATCGCCGACAACCGTGCCGACGGCATGAGGCAGGTGACGCCCGGCAGTATGCCATGGGCCAAGAGCTACATATTGCGTCCGCTCTTCAATGCGTTTCTCATGTCGCCGCGCGGATTCCGCGTCGACCGTGGCAAGTGCAATTCGTGCGGTGTGTGTGCGTCGGTGTGTCCGATGGAGAATATAACGGTCGACGGCCGCTACCCGCAGTGGGGAGGCGACTGCACGATGTGTCTGGCGTGCTACCACCGCTGCCCTCATGGAGCTGTAGCCTACCGGAGTTTCACGCGTGACAAGGGGAGGGTACACACTTCATCCGACGCACTTGTCGAGCGTTAGTGCATATAGGCCAAAAAAACAGCAGCGGCGATACCCACAGTGGGGTGTCGCCGCTGAATGTATGGCAGGGGTGTGTATTACTTTTTGAAGTGGCGGTTGTAGAGACCCTGGAAGCCCTGTCCGTGGCGTGCCTCGTCCTTTGCCATTTCGTGTACGGTGTCGTGGATGGCGTCGAGGTTGAG
>NZ_JAIDKI010000144.1 GCF_029051885.1 Muribaculum sp. | reverse complement strand
AATCAAGGTCGACTACAAGGCCAAGACCGTAGAAATGGGCGGTAAGGTATATAATGAGGGCGATTGGATTTCACTCAATGGCTCTACCGGTGAAGTTTACGACGGACAGGTGCCCACTGCTGAGCCTGAACTCGGTGGCGACTTCGGCGCAATCATGAATCTTGCTGCAAAATACACCAAGACTCTCGTGCGCACTAATGCAGATACCCCCCGCGATGCCAAGCAGGCACGCCACTTCGGCGCCCAGGGTATCGGTCTCTGCCGTACCGAGCATATGTTCTTCGAAGGTGACCGTATCAAGGCTGTGCGTGAAATGATTCTCGCGAGCGATGTTGACGGCCGTCGTAACGCTCTTGACAAACTGCTCCCGATGCAGCGCTCTGACTTCGAAGGTATCTTCGAGGCTATGGACGGCTTTGGCGTTACTATTCGTCTGCTTGATCCCCCGCTGCATGAGTTTGTACCCCATCAGACTGCTACTCAGAAAGAGCTCGCCAACGAGATGGGTCTTACCCTTGAGGAGGTTAAGGCAAAGGTTGATAGCCTTGAGGAGTTCAACCCGATGCTCGGACACCGCGGCTGCCGCCTTGGTATCACATATCCCGAGATTACCGAAATGCAGACCCGCGCTATCATTGAGGCTGCCCTCAACATGAAGGCTCGTGGCATCAAGGTGTTCCCTGAGATTATGATTCCTCTGGTTGGTACTCTTAAGGAAATCCAGAATCAGGCCGACGTTATCAACATTACCGCATCCAAGGTATTCGAAGAACGCGGAGAAAGCGTTGCCTACAAGGTTGGTACTATGATTGAGGTGCCCCGTGCAGCCCTTACTGCCGATCAGATTGCTACTGTAGCCGATTTCTTCTCATTTGGTACCAACGACCTTACCCAGATGACATTCGGTTACTCTCGCGATGACGCACCCAAGTTCCTTAAGTTCTACAAAGAGCATGGTATTATCAAGACTGATCCCTTCGAAGTTCTTGACCAGGAAGGCGTTGGCCAGCTCGTGCGCATGGGCGTAGAGAAAGGCCGTGCTACCAAGCCCGAACTTAAGGTGGGTATCTGTGGCGAGCATGGCGGCGAGCCCAGCTCTGTTAAGTTCTGCGCTAAACTCGGCATGAACTACGTCAGCTGCTCACCCTACCGCGTGCCCATCGCTCGTGTAGCTGCGGCGCAGGCCAGTCTGGAAGACTAAGACATAACGTAACATAATCCGACAGTTAGGCTGTAACGCTTTGAGAAATCAGGCGTTACAGCCTAAGTTGTTCTTAGGGGGTTCGTTCACTTGGCATCACTTTGTGTGTACAAATGCGCGGATTTGCGTACAGAAAGTGTCACACATTTGGCAGGGGTGCATACAGCGTGTGTACACTGGTGTGTACGACACTAACTCTCGGTAGTAGTGAGAGATATAAAATCAATGGAATTTATTAACCTCAAAATATTGGAACATAGAAGAGACAATGGCAAACTTCAAGGCAGTTGTGCGCGGTGAGCGCAAGGACGGATTCATGCAGGTCTATATCCGTGTTACCCATCGCAGAGTGCATGGGTATATCAAGACCGACAAGATGATTACGAAAAAGGAACTCTCCAAGTCAAAGGAGATTAAAGACCCGTTTGTGCTTAACTGGTGTTCGGAGCGGATACTGGAGTTCAATGACCGACTGAACAAAAAGGACATCAGCAGGTGGACAGTGGCCGAGGTCGTGGAATATCTTAAAACCGGTGAGGATGACATCTGCTTCAGCGACTACGCACGCCACCATATCGACCGCATGGTGGACCGGTACCAGTTGCGCACGGCGCAGAACTATCGGCAGGCTCTCGGACACATGGAGCGGTTTTACGGCACGAACAAAATCATGTTTGCGCAGCTTACCTCAACGCAGATAACGAGGTGGATTCAGTCGCTGGAGCATACGCACAGGGCAAAGGAGATGTACCCGGTGTGTATGAGGCAGGTGTTCAAGGCTGCGGTTGAGGAGTATAACGACTATGACAACGGCAATCTGCGCATAAAGGTCAATCCGTGGGGCAAGGTAAAGATTCCTCAGAGTGACCGTACAGTCAAGAAAGCTATTAGCCCGGAGGATTGCAGGCTGTTCTTTACTGCACCTCTCCCGGATACACGCATGGTCGATCCGTTGCCCGAACTGGGGCGCGATGTGGCGAAGATGGTGCTGTGTCTCGCAGGCATGAACACGGTCGATATCTACGAGCTGCGTAAGGAGGATTACCGAAACGGCTGTATCTGCTACAAGAGAGCCAAGACGAAGAAGTTCCGCGCCGATGACGCATATTTCGAGATTCGTGTCGAGCCGATTATTCAGCCGTTAGTTGAGAAATATCTGGCCGAGGCTGACGACCCCTACTTGCTGAACTTTCACAAGCGGTTCACGTCCTCGGACTCGTTCAACGCGAATGTGAACAATGGCATAAAGCAGCTCTGCAAGAGCATGGGGATACCGAAAGAGTGTTGGTACAGCGCATACACGTTCCGTCACACTTGGGGAACGGTGGCGCAGAACGATTGCGGGGCGAGCATCGCGGAGGTGGCGTTTGGTATGAATCATTCGCATGGGCATACGATAACGCGAGGCTATATCAAGATTGATTTCACTCCGGCCTGGGAGTTGAACGCCAAAGTGATTGATTTTATCTTTTTCTCCACGGCGAAGAGCAAGCAGGGAATGGCGCGAGGGGTTGATGAGCCTGCTGACAAGTTGTTCCGGCTTTCGCCCAAGCGCATGGTCTATGCCCGTGCCTACTTTCGCGGAGAGGTGCTTGCCGAGGTCAGTGACATAGGCTTCGGGAATGTCGATGCGGTCATCAGCAGGCTTGCGGAGCAGTTGCCCGACACAATCCCGACTGGCTGTGCTGTGCAGTTTCGCATAAAGGACGTGGACGCTGACCGTGAGGCGGTGTATGAGCGCACGAAGGGAAAGGGTTTTTGATTTTTTTTAATTTTTTCGGGGGTGGGGCGGCGGTGTCTTCTCTCTCGTGCGTGTGCGTGTGTTCGTGCGCGTGTGCGCGCACTCCACCACCGCCACCTTTTCTTTTATTTATTTTTCTTTTCTTTTATTTTATTTGTGTACCAAATGCGGAGTTTATTGCCATTAATGCGGAGTTTTCCCG
>NZ_JAIDKI010000143.1 GCF_029051885.1 Muribaculum sp. | reverse complement strand
ATCAATTCAGTCATATTTATTTTCTAATGGGCTGTATCGACAATGTAGCCGTTGCCATCAAAGCCTTCTACGGTTATGCCAAGGTGGTTTATATCGGCTGAAAGAGGTATGGGGATTGCTATGGATTCCACCGGACATGCAGAAGGAATCCATGTCAAAGTAGCTCCACGTGGGATGTCGGGGTCAGTGTCGGCAATGTACTCCGGCACATAGAACGACTTAGGCCTCTGATATCCTAATGGAGTGACGCATTTAAATTCAGGCGATAGCGTATGGTGTACCTTCCCGGGATTTTTAGTTGTGATATTCAATACTCCGCCACGCGTATGTCCTTCGCGCCGGAAAAGTGTCGACAGATGAGGGGGTATGTATGCCACCGATTCGTTTTCCAGGAAAGGGTACATTGCCTCTAATTCCGAGATATTCAGCTGATTGTGGAGTAGTCCGCTACTGGAGTAGGAGTCAGGGTTTTGCCCGTAGACAGCACTGTTTACCTCAGCCATTGCGGCGGAATTACCGAGCCCGAAATCGGAGGATTGCACGGAATTGTAGCTTGGTCTGTAGACTGACAGCGATGTGCTGTTGCGTATCCTCGATGCTCCGTCGGCCGAACCAAGATAGCGTCCGTCGACCCACACGGCTACAGGAGTCTGGTGGTACATCAGCTTGTCGTTTATTATATTTACTCCGGGGATACCGGCTACAGCTATTTCATATGATTGTATATTGCGGTCTTCTCCCGGCCGGATATATACGGAGGCGAGATAGTCGATGGCGTTGGCCCCCTCGCGCTTTTTGGTGGCGCGGACCACGACTTCGCGTAGTGAGATTTGCATTCCCTGCGGAGATGAGTTGAGTCGGGCCACGTAGTTGTCCCATAGGTCGGGGTCTTCGTCAAGAGCGGCGAAAGATTCGGCTATTGACTGCGATTCGGGGAGAATATCTATAGTTGGGAATGAATCGAAGTCGGGGTGAATATTCTCTTCGAGTTTTCCCTTTGAGTTCATGGCGCTGATTACAAAGAATGTAGAGTCTGGCCATTCGATTCCGGTGATGTGGAAGCGTCCGAGGGAGTCGGTCATGGCCGATGCGCCGTCGGCCATGCGCGGTGCGAGCACGTTGGCCGTGACTCCTGCCAGAGGCTTTCCGCGCCATTTCGAGCGGATTATGCCGTCGAGCTGGGCTCCGATTTCCAGCGGGTAGGGGAGTGAGTCGTTGATTTCGCCGCGAATTGCCGCCGGCATGTCGTAGCGTGTCCATCCCTGAGTCAGCATCAGTGCGTCGGCGGCAGGGCCAGCCTCACGGCGCGGTGCGCGCAGATACCATGCGGCGTCCTCGACATGTCCGTGCAGGTCGTTCTGCATCAGCAACTGCGAGGCTATGGTGACTGTGGTGTCGGGCACTCCTATGCTTCGGTCGATGACCGCGACGGCCACATCCGCGCCACCCTCTACCGCCGGAATCACCACTACCCTGCTGGCTGTGTCGATGCGGCACTCGATGCGCGTCACCGCCCCGGCATCAGTGAGTGTGAAAACAGCTGCGATTATAGCAGGAATTACTTTTTTCATACGTTCCAGTGGTGTTATTGTCAAAATTTCC
>NZ_JAIDKI010000142.1 GCF_029051885.1 Muribaculum sp. | reverse complement strand
CTCATCACAAGCGAAAATATGCTCGACGATTGACCGCCCTGACGGTAACATTTATTATTAAACAAGCTCTAAATCAACATCGGCCATACGGAGCGAATCCGTATGGCCGATGTTGATTTAAATGAGATACTCCACACCAGCGGGGAGATGGTCAGCGAATCACGATTTCGTCGAGGAACATGAAGTGTGAGCGGTTGAAGGCCTGGTAGCGCACGTAGCGTGCTTCAGCCGAGCCGGTCCAGCCGTAATTGCGGAACGATACTCCTGAATCCTCCTTAGGCTCATGCTCTATTACGGTAAGCGGAGTAAAGTCTGTGCCATTGTCGGAAACCGATATCACCACCTTGACCGGAAACCACACGTCGGGACCACAAATCTGCATGAAGTCAGCGCCGATATACGACAGTTTCTCCTTACGCTCGAGGTCTATGGTCACATCAAGAGCGCGGTCGGTAGAATCGTTGAAGAAACCCTGCCAGCGGAAATCGTTGTAGTTCCATCCGCCACGCAGACCATCGGTAAGGGTCTTGGCCTCAGCCGCGGGATAGCTCTTCGACCAGTTGCAATCGTTGTATACCACGCTCTTGCCCTGTGCGAGATGGCTTACCGGCTCCAGCGCCTCCTTGCGGTTGCCCACCTCGGCGCGCATGTCGAATACATTGTATCCGTCGCGGGCAAGACGGTCATTGGCAGCAAGCGCACGGGTGTAGAAGTTGTCGTACTCTCTGAGCGACTGTGGAGTCCATGCCACTTCGGCCAATGCGAGCAGACGCGGATAGAGCATGTACTCGGCATGGTCGTCGGTAGCGATATACTCGGTAAACAGGGTGGCTTCCACTCCCTTTATATGCTCCTTGACATCCACCGCCAGTGAGTCGGGGGCCGGGTCGAAGCTGTAGACAAGCTCGAGAGGCAGGTAGCCGCCTATGGCCTCGGGCTGTGTGGCCGGGGCATCCTGATAACCGTCGAAATAGCAGAAGCGGCCGGGGGCCATCACTGTGGCATGGCCGGCCGAGGCAGCCTTGACACCGGGCTCGAAGCCGCGCCACGAGAGCACAGCCGCTCCGGGAGCCACGCCGCCGTCCATTATCTCATCCCAGCCCAGCAATGTGCGTCCCTTCGAATCGAGATAGCGGTCGATGCGGTGGATAAGATAGCTCTGAAGGCCGTCGACATCCTTTATGCCCTCCTCGGCCATACGTGCCGTACACTTCGGACACTTTTTCCAGGCATCCTTGGCAGCCTCGTCGCCACCTATATGTATGTAATCCGAGGGGAACACCTCAATCACCTCGTCGAGCACATTCTGAAGAAACTCATATGTGGCCTCA
Source organism: Muribaculum sp. (assembly GCF_029051885.1). GTDB lineage: Bacteria > Bacteroidota > Bacteroidia > Bacteroidales > Muribaculaceae > Muribaculum. The sequence goes on along the minus strand of NZ_JAIDKI010000142.1, from coordinate 6,840 downwards.
TTGCCCGGACAGAACTCGTGATGCTTGTAAGGCTCGCCGGTACACGACAGCTCGGGATATGCTGCAAGCACTTCGGCAGAATGTCCGGGCATCTCAATCTCGGGAATGACGGTGATATAGCGGTCGGCGGCATACTTTATGATTTCGCGCAGGTCGTCCTTGGTATAGAAACCGCCGGTCGCCTCAGGGTCGGTCGCCTCGCAATATTTGTTGTCCCAGTTTTTCCATGAGCCACCCTTGCGCCATGCGGCAAACTCGGTAAGGCGCGGATAGCGGTCGATCTGCATGCGCCATCCGGCGGCATCGGTAAGATGCAGGTGCAGCTGGTTGAGTTTGAGCGCAGCCATGGCGTCAATCTGCTTCTTGACGAAATCCTTGTCGCGGAAGTTGCGGCTCACGTCGAGCATAAGCCCGCGGTACTGAAAGCGCGGATAGTCCACTATACTGCATTCGGGTATTTTGCCTCCATACGTATCGGCAAGCTGCCCGAGCGAATGGGCGGCATAAAACAGTCCGGCCGCCGATGTGGCACGTGCCTGCACACGGTTGCCGGTAATATCGAGCACATATCCCTCGGGCGAGCTGTCGCCGGGAAGAGAGCTGACAATCGAAAATTCAATACTGCCGCGGCTCTTCGCGTCAGAACTGCCGGTCACTCCGAAACGGCTCTCCATATATTCTGCAATGCGGTCGCGCTCGGCGGCAGGCACACCCGAATATGACACGGAGATACCTTTGTCTATATCAAAGCACGCCTTCCGGCCATTTTTTATATCAATACTCACAGGGCGAGGCAATATGCCTCCGGCTGCAATCTGCGGTGAGTCGGCGGCTTCGGCAGAAGTCCCTCCGATACATACGGCTAACGCCGCCATTGCAGCTAAAAGATTAGTTTTATTCATGATAATATTGCTACTTTTTCCAAAGGCCGAAAGTACAATATTCTTTTGTAATTTTGATATCATGATGCCATAAAAAAAGCAAAAAACAGAGCGAAAGCACCAGATATGGAAAATATTGCGTAATTTTGGGTTGCAAAAAACGTATATTCCAATCAACAATACATGAGACTGACCGGATATATCATAGCGGGCGCAATGGCCCTTACATGGGGAACAGCGCCGGCTCAGACTCTCGACGATGCTCGTCAGATGATGCTCGACGGCGACTATGCCGCCGCACTGCCTATATTTGAAAAAGCCCTTTCAGCCAAGCCAAAGGACGCGTCGCTCAACCAGTGGGTAGGCGTATGCCTGTTGCGCACCGGCAATCCCAAGAAAGCAGAGCGATATCTCAAGGTGGCCGACGAACGAAAGGTGATCGAGGCGCCGCGATATCTCGCAGAGGCTGCTTTCGAGCAATATCAATTCTCGAAAGCCTCCGACCTACTCGACAGATATGAGGAAGGCATAGCCACCGCCAACAAGAAAAAAGCAAGAAAAGCACCCACAATACATAAGTCGCCGGAAGCCGACGAACTGCGCCGCCGCACCATGCTCGGCCAGGCTATGCTCGACAGGGTGGAGAAAATCGTGGTAATCGACAGTATGGCTGTCGACCGCGACGAATTTTTCAAGTTCTACCATCTTAGCCCTGAAAGCGGCACTCTCAACAGTACCGACATAATGCCCGACGACTACGAGATAGCCGAGCCTTCGGAGGTCTACATGCCACAGTCGGGAGAGTTCCGCATATGGTCGGCTCCCGACAAAGATGAAAACTATGTGCTGATGGGAGCCACACGCCTCATCGACGGCACATGGGATACACCCCACCCGCTCGGAAGCGCTCTCGATGCGGGTGGCGACAGCAACTATCCGTTCATGATGCCCGACGGAGTGACACTATATTATGCCAACAACGGCCCGGAGTCGATAGGCGGATACGACATCTTCATCTCACGTAAAGATGAGAACGGATTTCTACAGCCACAGAACATAGGTATGCCCTACAACTCTACCTACGACGACTATCTGATGGCAATCGACGAGGTAAACGGCGTAGGATGGTGGGCAACCGACCGCAACCGCCTGGGCGACAAAATCACAATCTACCGCTTCATCCCGTCGGAACTGCGCGTAAACTATCCGGTCGACACCCCCGGGCTTGCCGCTAATGCGCGCATCGACTCCTACCGGTCGACCTGGCCGGCCGATGCCGACTATACCGAGATGCTGCAACGCATCGACTCGGCTGAATACGGCTCTGGCAAATCTCACCACGATTTCTATTTCGCAATGCCGGGCAACCGCATCATTACATCCTGGGACGAACTGCGCACTCCGGCTGCAAGAAACGCCATGGAGGACTATCTCGACGCCCTCAACCGGCTCGAAAGCAATATCAAGGCCCTCGAAGCAATGCGGATACGCTATGCCGGTGGCGACAGAGCTATCGCCGGACGTATCACAGCGATGGAACAGGAAATAGAGCGCGAGCGCACAGCCCTGCGCGAGATGTCCAACAAAGTAGTGCGCGCAGATGAAAAGACCCGCTGACATAGCCCGCACCACAACGCGCTACAACTTCCACAGCCACACCCAGTGGTGCGACGGAAAGGCTCCGATAGCCGAGATGACACTCGCGGCAATCAATGCCGGCATGGAGCACTGGGGATTCACACCCCACTCTCCGGTGCCGATACAATCGTCGTGCAACATGAGCCTTGAGAGCGTACCGGAATACCTGGCTGAGGTGAAACGCCTGCAGGAGCTATACGCCGGACGCATACATCTCTACGCAGCCATGGAGATTGACTACCTCGGTCCGGAATGGGGCCCCGCCTCCGACTATTTCCGCGGACTCGCGCTCGACTACAGCATCGGCTCGGTACACTTCGTGCCGAGCGACAGCGGATATGTGGATGTCGACGGACGCTTCCCATCATTCAGAGAGAAAATGCACACATACTTCCACGACGATATCCGGTATGTGGTCGACACATTCTACGACCAGTCGGAGCGTATGATTCTCGAAGGCGGATTCGACATAATAGGCCACTTCGACAAGATAGGTCACAACGCGTCGATGTTCAAGCCTGGCATAGAGGATGAAGCCTGGTACCGGGCACGCATCGACTCTCTGACCGACCTGATAATCGACCGCGGTATCACCGTGGAAATAAACACCAAGATACACGAAACGGCAGAACGCATATTCCCCTCTCACCGATGGCTCGACCGACTCATCGCCGCCAACGTCCCCATCGTGGTGAACAGCGACGCCCATGTGCCCGACAAAATCGACTCAGGCCGTAAACATGGCATAGAGTTGATAAACCGCTTAAACAACATCGACCCGACGACACTGACATGCCAGTAAGAGTACCGGTGCAGCTCCCCGCCGTAGAGACCCTCAGGGAGGAAAATATATTCGTAATCGACGAACAGCGAGCCGAGGGGCAGGACATACGCCCACTGCGTATAGGCATACTCAATCTGATGCCTCTGAAAATCATGACCGAGACCGACCTGCTCCGACTCATATCAAACACCCCTCTGCAGGTGGAACTCGACCTTATCGACACCCGAAGCCACGTGTCGCGCAACACTCCGCGCGAGCATATCGAAGAGTTCTACAAGACATTCGAGGAGATACGCGGCCAGAACTACGACGGATTCATAATCACCGGCGCCCCGCTCGAGATGGTGGAATTTGAGGATGTCGACTACTGGCAGGAACTATGCGAAATATTCGACTGGTGTCGCACACATGTCACCTCCACTCTCTATATATGCTGGGCAGCCTTCGCCGGGCTGTATTATCACTACGGTGTGCCCAAGCACCTCACGAGCAGCAAGATTTCCGGAGTGTTCCGCCATCGCGTCAACGACCAGCGCAATCCGATATTCCGCGGATTCGACGACGAATTCTATGTGCCCCACAGCCGCCACGTGCAGCTCGTGCGCAGCGATATCGAATCAATACCCGGCCTGAGTATACTGTCGGAGAGTCCTGAAAGCGGCATATACATGGTGATGGCCCGCGGAGGAAGGGAGTTCTTCATAACCGGCCATTCGGAATACTCTCCGCTGACGCTCGACTATGAGTACCGACGCGACATGGACCGTGGGCTCAATCCGTCGATTCCCGTACATTACTATATCGACGACGACCCGTCGCGCGGACCTCTCGTAAGATGGCGTTCCCACGCCAACCTGTTGTTTTCCAACTGGCTCAACTATTTCGTATACCAGGCCACGCCCTACGACATACGCCAGATTCACGACTGACCGCCGCTCGATGCCTGAAGCCGGCCATCAGGCAAGACGCTTGATAATGCGTGCCGGATTGCCTCCGACCACCACATCCGACGGCACATCGCGGGTGACCACCGAACCGGCTCCTATCACCACATTGTCGCCGACGGTCACGCCCGGAAGTATTGTCGCCGAACCGCCTATCCACACATTGTTGCCTATGGTGACAGGCTCGGCCCACTCCACCCACTTGTTGCGCTCCGTGGCGTCGAGCGGATGGCATGCAGTGTATATGCTCACGTTCGGACCGATAAGCACATTGTCGCCGATGGTCACACGGGCCTCGTCGAGTATGGTAAGATTGAAGTTGGCAAAAAACTTCTCTCCGACATGGATATTGCATCCGTAGTCGCAGCGGAAAGGCTGGTTGACCGTTATGTGTTCGCCACACGAACCGAGCAGACCACGGAGTATGGCTGTCAGAGCCTCGGTATGGCGGGGATTCGTGTTGTTGAACTCCCACAGCCGCTCTCTCGTGTCAATCAGGCGGTCGAGAAACTCGCGTCGGCCGGCGTCGTATATCTCGCCGTCGAGCATTTTCTGCCATTCGGTATCAAAATCGCTCATTGATATATCGGGTTATCGATTTATGCCTCAAATTTACGATTTTTCGGGCATACTGTCCGACCCCTTCGCATTATTTCTATCGGCACGCCGCTCTATCATTATGTAAAAGGCGCTGAATATGCCGAGAGCCACAAGCATCACTGCCTGGAAACTCCAGCACACTATCGAATAGGCCGCTCCGTCGCCCGAGCTTATGCCGAAAAGAGTGAGAGCAAACATCACGGCTATATTCCACGGGCCAAGGCCACCGTTGGACGGAACAATCATACTGCACGAGCCGAACACGAACACCACCAGCCCCGGCACAAGCCCCCAGCAGCTGCCGGGGTCATCGACCAGCGCTCGGGTAAACGGAAAAGCATAGAAACAGAGATAGGTCTCCATGAAGTAGCAGGTCCAGATGCCAATGGTAAGCACCAGGTAGAGCCATATCCCCTTCATATGAAACAATACGGCAAAACCGCTCCAGATACGCTCCACGCTCTGCTGCATGCTCCTTACAGCCCTGCTGCGCCGGAAAAACCATATTCCCGCTGCCGCGAGCAGAGCCACAGCACCCAGACATATCCATAGAGAGCCGTCGGTGGCATAGCGGTGGAGCGCCTCTCCCATGGGATACCTGTCGAGGAAACGGGTGAGCTGCGGCCTGGCCACAAACAGAGTGAGCGCTATCAGAAGGGCGATGACAATACCGTCGGACGCCCGGTCGCCGAGATCGGTGCCCACGACTGTCGACAGTTTGCAGCGCTGACGGCGCGACACATACACACACCGCCATGCCTCTCCAAGATACGGAAACACGAGGTTCATGGCATATGCTCCGAATATCGACACATACTCGGCCACCACAGGCATGCGCGGTATGCCTGCCGCACGAAGCTGTATACCCCAGCGCAGGCCGCGTATCATGTGGGAGAACATCGTAACCAGCATCATACCCACGATAAACCGGTAGTCGACCCCATGGCGCACTATCGCCTCTACCCTGTCGAGGTCAACCTTATGAAACAGCCACACGACCAGAGCCGCCGAAATGCCAAGAGGCACTACGACTTTCAGTATGCGACCTGCAATGGATTTTATATCGCCATGCCGACGCCGGGAGGAGGAGGCTGAGTTATCTGATGTAGAGGCCATAGTGAGGGTTCAGGAATCTTTGTCGGATTTGTCATCGGAAAATTCCGAATTGAAGATAGCCGGATTATGGGTCTTGTTATAGCGCTGCACCCAGTTGGTGATGTAGACCGTGAAGAGCGGAAACATCAGCATCCCCAGTGCGGCAAGCACCACACCGAGTATCTTGCCGATAACAGTCACAGGATAGATATCCGACCCGATGGTAGTGGCGTCCATGCATGCCCACCACAATGCGGCTCCGTAGTTGGGCACCATGTCGTTGACGGGATGCTCGCAGTTGAGGAATATAAGACTGGAGAAGTAGATAACCATTATCACTATCACAAGATAGCTTTTAAACAGCGACGACAGACGGTTGGAGGTCATGTAGCCGATGACAATGGCAAGCGCGAGCGCACCTCGCGCCAGAGGGATAAAGCGTACGAAGTAAAGCTCCTGCGAGGTAAATTCGAAGTGGAACAGCTGCAATATATTAAGATACGGTATCGACAGCAACAGGAACAGCCACCTGCGCCGGAAATACCGCCCTTTGTTGGGCGCCATCCACAGCTCAACAAAAAAATCTATGATGAATACCACACATACCCAGAACTGGAAACGCATGTATGAACTGTTTTCAAGGAAATTCACTCCCTCGAAAGTATCAATGGATATGTACACAATCAGACCCAACGACAGAAGCAACACGATAATGTACATACATGTGCTTATCAGATGGCGTTCTCTTTCGGAAACAGTCATAATGTTGAAACGTTTATTTTAAAGCATGCCTAAAAAGCGACCTTTCTCATCAGACAAGCTCTTAGAGCTTGTTTAATAATAAATGTTACCGTCAGGGCGGTCAATCGTCGAGCAGATTTTCGCTTGTGATGAGGGA
>NZ_JAIDKI010000141.1 GCF_029051885.1 Muribaculum sp. | reverse complement strand
ATGCGGTTGGTTTTTCCCTGCTAGAACTTTTCGCCCGGGGCATAACGCAGCTTCAGTTCGAGCATGGCCTCGTTGTAGTGGCCGAAGCTCTGGCCGAAGCCGTTGACGAATGGTATCCAGCGTGTGGCTTCCTGGCGTTCGAATGCGGCTGTGGCCACGAGCGAGAAGTTGTTGCGCAACTCGAGGGTGTATTCGAGCTGCTGGCGACGCTGGTATGTAAGGCGTGTGTCCTCCATGCGTTTCAGCGACAGGAAGAGGTTGTCGGCGTTGGTGTATACATAGCGCTGTCCGAGCTGGTCTATGTCGTAGAGCGATGTGAAGCGCAGGGAGTGTACCGGAAATTCTCGGCTGTGGAGTTTCTTGTCGTGGAATGAGTACTCGACCTCACCACGGTATTTCCATTTGTGGTCGCGCAGTCCGTAGGCCACGTAGCCCCGGGCAAACCAGCGTGGCGACAGTGCTGCTGTGGTCATGCCCCCTGTGCGCAGGCGTATACCCTCCACGGTATTGTAGCTGATTGAGGTGTTGACGGGGCCGTAGTCAAATTTGCTCGGCTTGCCGGTATGTACATATCCGCTTACGAGGAGGCGGAGTGTGCGCTCAGTCCAGTAATATAGCGGCACCCGGCGCATGCGCTCTACCATTGTGGCGAGCGATTTCTCCGAGCGGTCGAGGGGCACGTTGCGGTGTTTGCTCCAGAAGTCGTTGTCCTGCATGTAGGCGTCGTCGGCCACAATCTGGTATTCGGCATGTCCGAACGCGTCGTTTTCGTCGGCAGGGGTGTCGAAGTTGAATCGGTTGTAGGTAGTGTTGCGCCGCACGTACAGGCTTGGCATACCGGGGAGTATGCTCAGTTCCATGGTCATGTCGTCGGATGTCTTCAGTCGCGAGCCGTCGGGGGCGCGGTCGAATGTCTGGGTGAGTGTCATGGCATCGACAAAGTTGACGTTGATGCTGTGGGGTAGATACAGCTCCAACTTTTTGACCATCATTGTCGAATCGGCCTTAGGCACATAGAGTTTTCCGAGAAATCCCCATGTCTGTGGGGTATGGGGCACAAAGCTGAGTACTACACACGAGTCGCCCTCCACAGCTACGGTGTCGGAGAGGTAGAATTTGTAGAAATCGGCGGCTATGGGCGATAGCGGACTTACAAACCTGTTTTGCAGCAGGGTGATGTCGTTGCGGTATATGTCGATTTCGCGGAACACGTCCTCAAGCACTTTTCGCACATTTTCCTGGTTGGACATAATGTCGTCGAGGCCTTCATGGTGGAGTCCCTTTATGTGTTCGCGCTCGCGGTCGTCGCTGTGTCGGTAGTTGACGGTCGCGGCCTTTTCGCGCATGGCTATGTTGAGTATCGGTTTGCCCGATACGATTGAGGTGTCGATATGGTCGCGGAGGAATGCGAATTTACGGTCGAGCCACGAGGTGGTGTCGGGAGTGTAGTTGTTGACGGCTATCGACATGCGCTCGTACTTGTCGAAGTTGTAGTAGTCGTTGCGACGAGGGTCGGTGATGTCGCGTGCGGCTCTTATCCTCTCCATAAATGCCACGGCGGGATTGCCTTTCTTGCGGTATTTCTCTTTCTTGGGTTTTACCACTACTTCAGCCAGCTGCACACCTGTCGGGTCGAGTTCGACGATAATTTGGCGGCGGTTGTTGCGGTTAATCGGGATGGTTGCGGTCGAGTAGCCCATCACGCTTACTCTTATGCTGTCGGCGAGCGAATACGAGCGGAGAGAGAATTGGCCTCGGTCGTCGGTGAGGGTGCCCCCGGGGGTAGTAGTCAGCGCCACAGCGGCATATGGCACGGGCTCGCGGCTCTGGCTGTCGAACACCACACCTTTCACCTCTACATTGTCGGCAATGACGATGCCGCTCCCGGTGGCGGCAAGGAGCATTATGGCGATTATGCGGAGGAGCGGGGTGATAGAGTGGCGTAAGAATGTCATTTATGAGTGAATCAACCTGCAAAGGTACTTACATTCCGCCATAATTCATGCCATGGCAACGTATTTTATGCGTTTTTAATATTTCGGAAAATTTCATTCGCCGGCATATTTCCGCCCTGACGGTAACATTTATTATTAAACAAGCTACTTATTATTTATGCAATTCCGGTTCATCGTTCTCGGTTAATTAGATGGCATTTTCAAGTGACATTTATAATCAATCGATTCCTGCCTTTAATATTACTTGTTGGTTATTGTATCTGATTTTGCAAGATGCCTCGGTGGCAGAATATTACTATAATTGAATTGATAGCCATAGATGGCCTTGCTATCATACCCTTCATCCTCAAAATACACGGTCATCCGGATGTCATCACAATTTTCATTAGGGATATCCCACGTTGCCCTGATAAGGCACATATGACCCTTATGATAAGTAATCGGATATACCTCAGGCATATCAAAAATCTCAGGCCTGAAGAAAGTTTCATAGCGGTGAATACTCAACGGCGCCCCATAGATTTGGCGTACCTCCTCAAAACTTTTTCCCTCTACTTTAAGCCCGCGGAAGAGTATTGAATCCTGAGTGTATTCAGCTGTGCTGTCTCCTAATCCCATCCAGCCTGTATGCATTAGACAGTCCATGAGAGGATAAAGCTGTGAATTCGGTTTATACTCCGGCTGCGAAGAGCAGCTACAGAACAATGCGGCTAAAACACTCAGCACATACAGTCTATTTAAAATTTTGTTTCGCATATACATTAAAATAATTCCGACCGGTTACTTATTTCTAATATATGTAGCCGTAGATAGCAGGAAGGCTGTCGGTATGTTCCTCAAACACAAGATATAGATACTCCATCCTGCGATATGACAGAAACCACCAACACCGACGCACGTAGACGGTATCCCGCTCCAGGGTGATAGGATAAAGGTCGTAGTCGGGAAGGTCGGTCTTGATATTGTTACCGTGGATTACCGTATCAAAAAACTCATATACCGGGACTCCATACTTTCTTACCGCCTTTGTATAATTAAGAGTGTCAGCGCCGATACTTAAAAATGTTATCTTCGGATAGGGCGTACTGTCAAGCTCTACCCAGTCATTCATATTTTTGTATATTTCAAGTGGTGAAAGGGGCGGATTTTCATTATATCTTGGTCTGCATCCGATGGCAAGCACCAATAGAAGAAGTATTATGAATCTGTTCATATCTTTAATTTATATAGAACTGCGTGTTAGTTACTGCATCTTATTTTGCAAGAGGCATTGATGGCTGAATATTGCTATAATTGAATTGATAACCGTAGATGGCCTTGCTATCATATCTTTCGTTCTCAAAAAATACAGTCATCTGTATGTCATCACAATTTTCATTAGGGATATCCCACGTTGCCCTGATAAGGCACATATGATTCTTATGATAAGTAATCGGATAAACTTCAGGAATATCAAAAATCTCAGGCCTGAAGTAAGTTTCATAGCATGCGTAGCTCGATGGGTTTCCATATATTTGGCATACTTCCACAAAACTTTTACCCTCTACTTTAAGCCCACGGAAAAGTATTGAATCCTGAGTGTATTCAGCTGTGCTGTCTCCTAAGCCTACCCAACCGTTATGCATCAGACAGTCCATGAGAGGATATAGCTGGAAATTATATTTATACTCCGGTTCCGAAGAACAACTCCAGAACAACGCGCCTAAAACACTCAGCACATACAGTCTATTTATAATTTTGTTTCGCATAAATTCCTTTTTTATTGATTAATAAGGATTTTCCTCTCTGTTATGAGAATCAATTCTATGATTATAATCCCATATTCTTAGTTTATTTAACCAAGTATGCTTTAAGGCATTCTTTTGCATCTCAGTTCCGTGATAATTTTCTAAAATGGGATCAATAATTCCAGATAGATTGCGAGAGTCTATAATACCGTTCTCAGATCCCATAATATTATTTTCCCATCCATTATATGATTTTTTTGTTTTACTATTATATCGGTCTCTAAGGCCCAACATGTGTCCTAATTCATGAGATATCTCATGAATTCTTTTTGAGGATATTTTACCCTTCCAGCAAGATGTAACTTCTGATGGATATTTGTTAGGGTCAATATTTTTATGCATTACAAATAAAAAATTACTTGTTCCATCTTGTTGTAGAATCTGATTAATTTTTTTGATTTTCACATTTATGTTCCATACAATATTATATGTTACACCATTATATTCGTATTGTGTTTGTTGTCCCCAAGTGCTATCAATAGCTTTCTGATATAATAATGCAAGTTGAACTAAATCCTGTGTGGCAGACTTTTTATGAATATATTCACTATTATAGATGTATATATCAGCTGTGATTATAATAGTGTATCCTCTCACATTTGCCTCTGCATCGTTACCATCTGGGTCGCGATAGCGTACGGGATTGCAGAGGGCATAGTTGTAGAAACTGAACGGATAGTATGATTCTGACTTGCTGTCGACTGAGATAAAATGAGGCAGTATCGGGTCGTAGTGACGGTTCTGTAGGTCGTAGAAGGTGTGGGCATCGCTTTTTTCGAGCTTTCCTCCTTGGAAAAGATTGTTTCCTGACCAAAAGTAATAGCCATAGCTTTCGCCAAACAGCGAACCTCCGGGATAATAGTGGACGGCCTTTGTAAGACTGTCGTTGTCGGCGACAGTACAGCGCACGTTGCCTTGATAATCCTTGACGTAGAAGTAGTGGCGGCCATTCTCATAGTATCCTGTGGGAGTATTGATGCGCGACAGCTTACCGCGGATATATTCGTAGTTTCCGCAATATTCATAGGGTGTCTGTCTGGTGTATGCCTGGATTGCAGTCATTGAGTCGCGGTCAGAAACAGGAGGCCATAGGATGCCGGGCAGTGAAGCCGCCTTGGACGCCGGCGCCGTGCCGGAGAATGACTTGATGCTGTCTTTTGGAAATACCGGTGTGATAGTAATCAAAGAGTCCGGCAAGGATGGCTGAAGCGGTAACTGGAGGTCTGCTTTCAATTGTTCGGTCTCCATCATGCGTTTATGCAGACGCCCGGATGCATCGTATGTGTAATTTGCAATGCTGCTGGTTTTTTTACCGCTTTCGGGTAGTGCATAGCTGAGATGGCCAAAACGGTCGTATTCGAAAGTTTGCCGGCGGAGTCCGTCGCTCGTGAGGTTGCCGGCAGCATCGTAGCTGAAACCGAAAGTGGTCTCCTCTTTCAGTGCGCCTATTACAGAGTTGTCCATCGTAGACACTGTAGACGATGTAGGTGCGATAGTCGCCGCAAGCATCTGCGAGCCAACGTTGTCAAACCGTATGTCCTTTATCACTCCGAACGACAGACTTGTGCCATTGGTGAGCTTCTGCCTGTCGGTCAGGCCATATGTTTTTAGCGACAGAAGATTGCTGTTGAGGTCGTAGCTCCGGTACTCTGAGTAGTCGGGACTATTCACAAAGATATCGTCATGACGGCTGCCCGACTCTTCATAGACTGCCGAGGTAAGACGGTCGGCACCGTCGTAGCTGTAGGTATAGCTACGCCATAGAGTGGATGGGCCTGTACCGTCGGCCGAGGCCGACCAATGGTACGACGAGATATTGCCGTTGAGATATCCTGCCGAGGAGTCAGGCCCTTTCTCGTAATAGAGTTTCTGTGAGAAATGAGAATTGGACGTGGTGGATATGCCTCCGTGAAGATGATATGTATAGTCGGTGGTGACATTTCCGCCAACTGTCTGTGAGGCGATTCGGCCAAGGGCGTCGTAAGTGTTGCTTAACAATTCTTTTGTAGGTTCGTCGTCATGGGTCATCGACAGACTCATCAGGCGGCTCCACGGACCATATGTATAGCTGTAGACATCACGATGACTTTCCGTCGGTGTCGAGTGGGATTCGAACACTTTGAGCGGAAGGTCATTTGGGGTATATATAATAGATGTTCTGTCGTAGCCGCCAAGGATATTAGACGATACGCTTTGGATGATACGTCCTCGGGAGTCATGGTAGATTGCTTCGGCTATGAATGTACTGTCGGCAGGAACACGAGTAAGCCGCCCTGATAGTTCTCCACGGAATAATACAGAACTACCATTAGATTCAAACCGCTGAAAAGCAAGACTGTCGGCATGCTCGGGCAATACATTGCCCGGAGTGACTCCGTCGTAGAAGTTGATCCACTCTATTTCTCCATCATTGATGTTGGCGGGGATATCAAATTTAAACAACTTATTCCAAGGCTTATACCCATAAAAATCATGAGAATCGGCGGGGTCATAAGTATCATATTGACAACCGTCAGGTTGTTGCAATAAAGTCTGAATCAATTTGATGTAAGGAGTCGGGCCCGGTCGGAATGTATATTTGTATACTTGACGATACATGTCATCGTAACTATAGAACGACCATCTGTCGTTGACAGACTGCGCAGCCGACTGAGACAACCTAAGGAGATTCTGGTCATCATAGTAATATGTTTCTGCATTGCAGTGTGGCAGTTTTTTAGTGACAAGACGATTACGCTCATCATATGTATATATGTAGCACATGTCAGTCAGTTCGGTGTCATCAATAAGGGAACCGTCGGCTTTCGACATTACACGGGCCATTACTGCCGGTGGAAGGACATAGCGCAGATTGTCTTTTTCGTCATAGACATAATCGGTCATAATCGGGTCGTCGTCATTGTACATTATCGTACGGACTACGAGGCCGTGGCGGTTTCGTATTTCACAGGTTTTCTTGCCGTCCTCATCAATGGTCTCGGTCATGCGTAGTTCTCCCGATGAATAGGCATTGGAGATAAGTTTAAGTTCCCCATTATGAATCACACAATATTTCCCGGGATTCATCACCAATGAATATGAGTACGTCTTTCCCCGGCTTGCGTGCCATGCCGCGCCGGGAAGATTGACCTTTATCGGCGATTCGCCTGTACGTCCGCTATACGTATAAGAGGTAAATGCATAATCCTTGTCGTCGCCATAGATGGAGAAATCGGCAATCCGTCTGGGGTGATATACTCCATTTTGCCCCGACACGGGCACCGGAAGATATTCCCTGTTGATGGTGCCGTCGTGATTATTCTCAACTATTGCGATATTGTCTTCATTATCACTGCCGAATCCTACTTTAACCGATTCGATCATGCGCCCGAGGCCGTCATAATAATCTACCTGATTGTCAAAACCTGCCGCGCCATACGAGTTTGTGTGGATGAAATTATACTCATTATTTGAACCATATTCCGGCAGTGGGCCCGGATTGCGCCCTAAGGCTGTGTAATAGTGATATCCCTTATAATAGGAATTATCAATATACTCCTCGGTCAGGCGGTTGGCGGCATCATATTTGTATCCCTTCTTTGATGCATTGACTTTGGCCGACTCTATGATTCTGCCGAAGTAATCGTATTTATAAAGACAATAATCCCTGCCTTGTAATTGTGTAGCAAGCGAAAGATAATCAGGAGTGTCATCTCCGCCTGATATGGTGCCCATAGAAGCGATATATTCTCCGGTATATTCACCAATATTACGTAAACCATTCAGAGCCGATATATAGCTGACACATGGTGTTCCTGAAGCACGCCGGCTTTCCAGTACATAATACTTTCCATACCGATATTTCTCCATCTGCGCGGGCTTTCCTCCATATCCAGAGTGATATATGGAGTCCGGACGCAGATAATAATCTCCCGACGTTGGATAATTATAATCGGTATGAGCAACTTCGCCGTTGAAATAGGGCGAAGATAGATTCATAGACTCTCTTGATAGAGGAATAAGGATGTTCTGCTGTTTCTTTGCCTTATCAAGTTGTGCATTTCCCTCGTAACTGTAGGTATAAGTAGTTTTGTCAGACTTTTTACCATATGTCACGGTCTTATTGCGTATCATGCCTTTGGTGCCTGCAACATAGTCAAAGGTAGTATACGCAGTAAATGAATTATTACTGTCATCATATTCTATATCGGTTATCTTTGCTGGGCGCATCACATGGTAATAACGTTTATAGGCCACTCCGTCGTATACC
>NZ_JAIDKI010000140.1 GCF_029051885.1 Muribaculum sp. | reverse complement strand
TGGCGCTTTTTGCCTTGTTCTTCAGTCACGTAGCTACGGCTACGCTCCATCATCACAAGACAAAAATCACTCAGAGAGATGCGACCCCAGCGTTAACAAATATTGGGGAACGGGGTCTAAAGAAAGGCTGCTATACGAAAAATCGGATAGCAGCCTTTTTATTTCATTGAGGCTGATGTTGCAGCCTTGCTTATTGTCCGAGATATGTTTTCAGCAATTTGCTCTTCTGACCTTTCAGCCGTCTGATTGCTTTTTCCTTAATCTGGCGTACACGTTCGCGGGTTAGGTCGAATTTGGCACCGATTTCCTCAAGAGTCATTTCCTGGCAACCTATGCCGAAGAACATTTTCAGAATCTCGCGCTCACGCTCATGCAGTTGCATAAGAGCACGGTCTACTTCTTTCGACAAGGATTCCTGGTTGAGGGTAGCGTCGGCCATAGGCGAATCATCGTTGGTGAGGACATCGAGCAGACTGTTGTCCTCTCCCTCTACGAATGGAGCGTCAACCGATATGTGTCGTCCCTGCACCTTGAGGGTATCGGCGATTTTCTCTACGGGCACATCAAGTACGTCGGCAAGCTCGTCGGCCGAAGGGCGACGTTCGTTTTCCTGCTCGAATTTGGAAAGAGCCTTGCCGATTTTATTGAGCGATCCTACCTGGTTGAGCGGCAGACGTACGATACGCGACTGCTCGGCAAGAGCCTGAAGTATCGACTGGCGTATCCACCATACGGCATAAGATATGAATTTGAAACCTCTGGTTTCGTCAAATTTCTGTGCTGCCTTTATCAGACCAAGGTTGCCCTCGTTGATAAGGTCGGGAAGAGAGAGGCCTTGATTCTGGTATTGCTTGGCAACCGATACAACAAATCGCAGGTTGGCACGCGTCAGTTTGTCAAGAGCTCTCGCATCGCCCTGGCGTATGCGCTGAGCCAGCTCTACCTCTTCTTCTACCGAGATTAAATCCTCACGGCCAATCTCTTGAAGATATTTATCGAGCGACGCGCTCTCACGATTTGTGATTGACTTGGTTATCTTTAATTGTCTCATCTGTAATTACACACGATATTAAGCACGCAAAGTTACAAAAAAACAGACAGAGATTTCCTGCTTTTAAGTAAATTTCACTATTAACGATATGAAAAAATCAAAACTCTCGTCAAACTCCTGAAAAGAAAGCCCGGACTGACCTCCTTTTACGGAAGCCCGTCCGGGCCGGATATCTGAATTAGGGGTTCGTATCAGTATAACACCTATGTGGATTTAAAGTGATTTTATTTACAGAAATTCAATAAATAATAGTACACATTAACTCCGATGCGGTTGTTATGGCCGAATCCCGTATGTCTGTCATCAGTCGGTGAGGTCTACGGCATAATATACGCGGCGTCCGGTGGGATATACACCTGTAATGAACATAACCTTGTCGGTATCGCTGCTCTTCATTATCGCGTCGTATATTTTTTCCACATCGTCCTGAGTGCGTACACGCATATTGTTTATGTCAAGCACGATGAATCCGTTCTTGATTCCGGCGTCTTTGAATTTTCCATCTTTCAGGCCGCTGACCTTAAGTCCTGATGAAAGCTGGTACTCTTTCTTTTCCTTGTCGGTGAGAGGTGCGAACGCGCAACCGAGCGCCGAAATATTGCCGGCCTGAGTCACTTTGGTATTGCCCTGGTTGTTGCGCAGGGTAACAGAGGCCGAGGCAATTTTGTTGTCACGCACATATTTGAGTGTAATCTTGTCGCCGGGGCGGTACTTGCTTATCTCTCCCTGGAGCTGGGCCGTATTGTGGGTCGGCACATTATTTATGGCGATTATGATGTCGTTGGCTTTGATTCCGGCCTCCATCGCGGCACTCTGGTCCATTACCTCGCCCACGAGTATACCGTCGTTAGTGGCCGTGATGTTTTTCTCTTTGGCCATCTGCGGAGTCAGTTCGGTAAACGCGATGCCTAAAATAGCACGTTGTACAGTGCCGTATTGACGAAGGTCGGTAACGATTTTTGTCACTATGGTCGCCGGTATCGCAAACGAGCATCCTGCGTAGTTGCCCGTCTGGGAATAGATGGCGGTATTGATACCGATGAGTTCGCCGTTGATGTTCACCAGTGCGCCGCCTGAGTTGCCGGGATTCACGGCCGCATCGGTCTGGATGTAGCTCTCTATACCCATCCTGCCATTATGTGCGGCGCTCTGCATACCTCTGGCTTTGGCGCTTACTATACCGGTTGTGACAGTCGAGGTGAAGCCAAACGGGTTGCCGACAGCGAGCACCCACTCGCCTACACGCAGTTTGTCGCTGTCGCCGAATGGTATTACATGGAGGCCGTTCTCCTCGATTTTAAGGAGAGCTACATCGGTCGACGGGTCTGTGCCGATTACTTTTGCATTGTATATGCGGTTGTCGTTGAGAGTCACCTCCAGGCGGTCGGCTCCATCGATTACATGGTTGTTGGTCACGATATATCCGTCGGCGCTGATTATCACTCCGGAGCCGAGGCCTTTCTGTACTTCATCTTTTTCGTTGCCCTGCTGTTGAGGCTGCTGGCGGCGCGGTTGCTGACCGCCGAATGGGCTGCCGAAGAAGAATTCAAACGGGTCGATATATTGGCCTCCGCCCTGTGAATATTGCTGACGGTTGCTGTAGCTCTTTATTGACACTACACCATTGATAGTGGATTCTGCCGCATGTGTGAAGTCGGTAGGAGGAGTCACTGTGTTTGCTACCGTGTAGAATGCACCGCCGGAGTGCGACGATCCATCTTCATTGAAGAGTGCGGTTACTGATTGTGCCACACTGTCGGTACGGTCGATACTGTTGACTGCCAGCATAGTGATGGCTGAGCTGGCCACGGCTACGCCACAGGCCAGTAAAGCTGTTTTTGCGTACAGGTTCATAGTTGAATATGATTGATTTGTTTTGTTTTCGGAATCGGTAAATCTATTTGTCAATTCATTGCATTGAGAGTAATATGCTTTCAGGACTCACATCCTTTTCAGGGGTGATATCCTGAGATATCTCAAATGTTAAAATCAAAAATCCATTATGTTAAAATTTAACGTTTAAATGATTTGACGCAAAAATAACGCTTTAGTTTAAATCAATAGTACACCTCTCATCAACCTTAAATCTATTTAATACTACCACCGCTGAAATTAAGTGAAATTGACATATTAAATGTGAAAATCAATTAAATCCGTCGGTGTGATGCTTTGCCGCTACAATTTCAGACCATCAAGTATGCGGGTATACACCGCTATTGCCCCTCGTATTTCCGAGAGCAGGATGTATTCGTCGGGTGTATGTGACCGGGCAGAATCTCCGGGGCCGCATTTCACCGAAGGCCATGGCATGAGAGCCTGGTCGCTGAGGGTAGGCGAGCCGAATGGCTCAAGTCCCATCATTGCCAGGCGCTCTACGATTGGATGGTCCGCCGGTATCGACGATGGATTCAGTCGCGTAGAGCGTGGTGTCAATGTGCATCCCGGCACTCTGGCGCGCATCATTTCCAAAGTATCTGTATTGGAATAAGCATCGGTAGTGCGCACATCCACTACAAACCTGCAAATATCGGGCACGACATTGTGCTGAGTGCCTGCCTCAATCTGAGTTACCGATATCTTTACCGGACCGAGTGTCGGCGACACCTTATCAAACTGCATTTCACGTAGTGTTTCAATTACACCCACAGCTTTGTATATTGCATTGACCCCTTCGTCGCGTGCAGCATGTCCAGCCACACCGTGTACCTCTCCGTCAAGCACCATGAGGCCCTTCTCTGCGATAGCCGGTCGCATCCCGGTAGGCTCTCCTACGATGGCTACATCAATTCTTGGCAACACTTTGAGAGCCGACTCGATTCCGTCACGTCCGCTCACCTCCTCTTCGGCTGAGGCAAGCATCACAAGATTGTAGGCCTTAGGCTTTCCGGCAATATATGCGAAAGCCGCTATGAGCGACACCAGCGACGCACCGGCGTCGTTGCTACCCAGACCGTACATACGGCCCGTATCCTCGTCTTCATCCGGTGAGTATGGGTCGCGCGTCCATCCCGCGACGGGTTTTACCGTATCGATATGTGAGTTTAAAAGGATGGTCGGTTTATCCGGCTCGTATCCCGGAGCCACAGCCCATACATTATTGCCATGTCGCGATGGCTTGAGGCCAAGGCCGGCAAGACATGTCTCGACTATGTCAGCCGCAGCATTCTCGTTTCGGCTTGTAGAGGGTGTGGATATTAGGTTGCGCAGAAGGTCGACAGCCATATAGTAAAGCTCGTCGATATCAAATTCGTCCATAAGTCAGGGTAATTTTATGTCAGCTAAGAAACTAAGATTTTGAGAGAGAAAGTCAGATGGATTTTCATTTGCGATGTCATCAATGAAGTCGCTTTGCTTGCAAAGAACGAGCGTAGCCGTCGCTACGTTACAGAAGAGCCAAAAAAAAGGCACCGGCAGACTCCTCAAAACCAAAGTGATATGAATTTTAAACAGTTTCTAATGGCAAAATTACGAAATTCCGAGGTCTCTTATGGGAAATTTTGATAAATTTGCAGATACGTTAACCGGAATCTGGTATAGTATTCCAAATTCATAGACAGATATAGTATAAATCATGGTGAATTTCTCTCTCGAAGGGCGTATTGCCCTCGTTACCGGTGCCGCATATGGTATCGGTCTGGCTATTGCTCAGGCTTATGCCGAAGCTGGTGCTAAAATTGTGTTTAACTGTTCGCGACAGGAGACAGTCGACCGCGGACTAAAAGCCTACCGCGACCTTGGAATCGACGCAAAGGGCTACGTATGCGATGTCACCGACGAAGAAGCGGTAAAAGCTATGGTCGCCGACATCGAAAAGACAGTAGGTACAATTGACATTCTCGTCAATAACGCAGGTATAATCAAGCGCATACCTATGGAAGAAATGGATGTTGAGGATTTCCGCCGCGTAGTCGATGTCGACCTTATAGCTCCGTTTATAGTATCGAAGGCTGTGATTCCCGGCATGATACGCAAAGGCCACGGCAAGATTATCAATGTATGCTCAATGATGAGCGAGCTTGGCCGGGAGACTGTGAGTGCCTACGCCGCCGCAAAGGGTGGCCTGAAGATGCTCACACGCAATATATGCTCTGAATATGGCGAGGCCAACATCCAGTGCAACGGTATAGGCCCCGGATATATCGCCACCGAGCAGACCGCGCCATTGCGCGAGCGTCAGGCCGACGGCTCTCGCCATCCTTTTGACCAGTTTATCGTGTCAAAGACTCCTGCCGGACGATGGGGCACTCCTGAAGACCTTATGGGTCCTGCCGTATTCCTTGCTTCCGACGCCTCCGACTTTGTCAACGGACATATCCTCTATGTCGATGGTGGCATACTTGCTTATATAGGAAAGCAGCCAAAGTAAACCATGCGCTTCAGTCTTCTGATATCCTTCGGAATAGCATCTGTCATTACCGGATGCTCTAATCCGGCTGCGATAGAGATAAGCAACACTCTTGATGAGGAGCGGAATGGCGAAATTGTGGAAATCCCGATGGCGGATCTTTCTCTGCCACACGGACGTCCGTTCGTACTGCGTGATGCTTCAGGCGCCGAAATCCCTTATCAGCTTACATATGACAGTCTGCTGATATTTCCTGCGACAGTCGCACCCCTCGCCACCGCGGTATATTATATAGAGGAAGGCGTGCCCGCCACGGTCGATACAGTGGCGGTAGGGCGTGTTTATCCCGACCGTGCCGACGATCTCGTATGGGAAAACCAATGGTCAGGCTATCGCGCATACGGTCCGGCCTATCAGGCCAACGGCGGTATGGTATTCGGCTATGATATCCATACCAAAAGTGTCGACTATCCTGCCGTCGACGAGCGTTACACACGTGAACGCACTCAGGCCAACTGGGACCGTCTGCGCAGACTCCGGGAAGAGGGGCGCAGTGAAGAGGCCGACTCTCTGCAGCGCTGGATTTCATACCATGTCGACAGCGGCACCGGTATGGACCCCTATACAGTTGGGCCTACGCTTGGTGCCGGAGCGTCGGCATTCATGATGGCCGACTCGGCTCTGGTATATCCGCGTAGCTATAAGTCATGTCAGATTCTTGACAACGGTCCTCTGAGATTCACTGTCGACATGACTTTCGGAGCTTTGGCAGTAGGCGGCGACAGTTCGGTAATCGAGCATCGTCTTCTTACTCTCGACTCTGGAGCTCTGCTTAACCGTACGGTATTGCGCTATGACAGTCTTTCCGACTCCCGGACGCTTGCCACCGGCATTGTCGTACACAGGCAGAATCCGGATGGAAGTATGTCAGACCCAGATTTGAATATTATAGCCTATGCCGATTCTACCGACAATCCCCGTGCCGGAAACGGTGTGATATATATCGGAGCCTTCATCCCTGAGACAGCAGGCGCTCCTCAGCCGACTGTGGCTTTTCTCCCGTTGCCTGAAATGAGAGCCGATGCCATAGGGCATACGGCGCTGCTCAGCAGTTATTCACCGGGAAGTGAGTACACATATTATTGGGGGTCGGGATGGAGCAAGCACGACATACCTGCGCCTGAATCTTGGATGGAACTCGTGCGGTCGTTTGCGCGCCGGGTCAACTCACCGCTGAAGGTGACAGTAAGATAATGCATAATCATGATTATTAAACAAGCTCTAAATAATGGAAGAAGTATTTAAATATATTATCGGTCTGGGTGCGGCTGTGATGATGCCCATTATCTTTACGATACTCGGGCTATGTATCGGCATCCGAATTGGTGACGCTCTCAAAAGCGGCCTTAAAGTCGGAGTCGGCTTTGTCGGGCTTAGCATCGTGACAGCCCTTCTGACCACTACACTCGGACCTGCGCTCGACGGCGTGGTTGAGATATACGACCTGCAGCTCCATGTGTTCGATATGGGCTGGCCGGCGGCTGCGGCTGTGGCCTACAACACCGCGGTTGGAGCGTTTATCATTCCGGTGTGTCTGGGTGTCAACCTTCTGATGCTGGTGACACGCACTACACGCACAGTCAACATCGATCTCTGGAACTACTGGCATTTCGCCTTCATCGGAGCTGTGGTATACTTTGCGAGCGGCTCGCTTGCCATGGGCTTTTTCGGAGCCATTGTATGCTATATAATCACTCTGGTGATTGCCGATATGACAGCCTCTAAATTCCAGCAGTTCTACAATGGCATGGAGGGTATATCAGTGCCACAGCCGTTCTGTGCCGGTTTTGCACCCTTTGCGTGGCTTATAAACAAGGCTCTTGACCGCATTCCCGGTATGAATCGCCTTGAGATTGATGCCGAAGGTCTCAAAAAGAAATTCGGTCTTCTTGGCGAACCGCTTTTCCTGGGTGTGGTGGTAGGCATAGGCATAGGTTGCCTTACATGCCGCTCATGGGGCGAGATATCGGGCCGGATTCCTTATATCCTTGGTCTTGGTATAAAGATGGGTGCAGTGATGGAACTTATACCGCGTATCACGGTACTGTTTATCGAAGGACTTAAGCCTATATCCGATGCCACACGTTCGCTTATAGCGCGTAAATTCAAGGGCGCCGAGGGACTCTCCATCGGTATGAGCCCGGCCCTGGTCATAGGCCATCCGACCACACTTGTGGTATCGCTGCTCCTTATCCCCGTGACATTGCTCCTCGCCGTAGTTCTGCCCGGCAATCAGTTTCTCCCCCTGGCATCGCTCGCCGGCATGTTCTATGTGTTCCCGCTTGTGCTCCCTTTCACAAAAGGCAATGTGGTGAAGACATTTATCGTGGGCCTGGTAGTGATGGTGATTGCGCTTTATTCGGTCACTGCACTCGCCTCGTGGTTCTCGCTTGCGGCCCGCGACGTATATGCCGCCACCGGCGACAGTGCCGTAGCTATTCCTCAGGGATTTGAGGGCGGAAGTCTCGATTTTGCCGGAAGTCCGATGGCATGGATTGTATTCCAGTTCACTCATAATATGGGGTATGTCGGTATCGGACTGATATCGCTTTTTACCATGGGTATGGTGGCATGGAACAGATTCAGAATCGCCGGCTCTTCTTCAGCCCGCGAGCCGGAAACAGTATAATAGACTAAGAGCTTGTTTAATAATAAATGTTGCCGCCAGGGTCGTATAGCTTGAGACGATTTTCGACATGTGACGAAG
>NZ_JAIDKI010000014.1 GCF_029051885.1 Muribaculum sp. | reverse complement strand
AGGCGGCACAGTAAAAAACAGGCGGTAATCGGCAGTATCCACGACAGCACGTCCGAGCATGTCGCGTGTCAGGCGCACATGGGCGACAGCTCCGCCACGAGTATCCCGCGTACGCATATTGGAGATGAAGTTGCCGAGCGAATATACCACGAAAGCACGTCGTCCGAGCGAATCAGTGCGCATCTCCATAGGCTGTATCACATGCGGATGCCCTCCTATTATGATGTCGGCCCCATTGTCTACAAGAAAATCGGCCAAAGAGCGCTGAGTGTCATTTGGCAGCAGCTGATACTCTTCGCCCCAATGCATACACACTACCACTACTTCCGCCCCTTTCTTGCGGGCATGCCTTATATCGGAGGCTATCAGAGCGCGGTCGATGTAGTCGACAACAGCATCGGTGCGCAACGTTATGCCGTTGGTGCCGTAAGTGTAATTCAGAAATGCGATACGGAAACCGGCGATGTCGCGCAAAAGGGGCAATACGGAGTCGCGCTCGGAAGCGTTGCGATATGTGCCCAGATGGTCTACCGGCGATGCATCAAGACGGTCAAGAGTGCGCACAAGTCCGCGGTCACGGCGGTCAAGAGTATGATTGTTGGCCGTGAGCATCATGTCGAATCCGGCCGCGGAAAGCGCATCAAGATATTCATCGGGGGCGCTGAAACATGGATAACCGGTATATGGAGCGCCCCCGAGAGGTGTTTCAAGATTTACTACAGCATAATCGGCTCCTTTGATATAAGGAGCAATCTCAGAAAAACATTGAGAATAATCATACCTTCCGTCAGCGCGACGGGCAGCGTCAATCTGCGCCTGATGCTGCATGGCATCCCCGGCAAACACCAGGTCGACCGACGAAGCCGGCTCCCCCCACGAAAGCATGGAGGCGAGTGAAAACAACAGACATGATATAAGTGTCATCGCACTAAACGGATATAAGTATCAGTCACGCGGATATATGGCACCCTGTCCGGCAAGAAGAGTATTCTTCATAAGGGAACAGATGGTCATAGGACCTACCCCACCCGGCACAGGTGTAATATAGCTGCACAAAGGCGCTACATTATCAAAGTCGACATCACCGCGCAGACGGAAACCGCTCTTGCGTGTGGCGTCGGGTACACGTGTTGTGCCCACATC
This sequence comes from Muribaculum sp., assembly GCF_029051885.1. Lineage (GTDB taxonomy): Bacteria > Bacteroidota > Bacteroidia > Bacteroidales > Muribaculaceae > Muribaculum. The sequence goes on along the minus strand of NZ_JAIDKI010000014.1, from coordinate 594 downwards.
GACAATCACAGCACCGGGCTTTACCATGTCGGCGGTGACGAAACCGGGCTGACCGAGAGCCGCGATTATAATATCGGCCTCACGGCATATTTCCTTAAGATTTACGGTAGCGCTATGGCATACAGTCACTGTAGCATCGCCGGGTATATGCTTCTGCATCATCAGTGATGCTACAGGCTTACCTACGATGTTGCTGCGGCCAAGTACCACACAATGTTTCCCCTTTGTGGGAATCTCATATCTTGCAAGAAGCTCGATTATGCCTGCCGGAGTAGCCGAAAGATAGCAAGGCAGACCTATGGACATACGTCCCACATTAATCGGATGGAAACCATCGACATCCTTGCGATAATCAATTGCCTCGATTACCTTCTGCTCCGATATATGCTTGGGAAGAGGCAGCTGCACAATAAAGCCATCGACATCAGGGTCATTGTTGAGACGCTCTACGGCCTCAAGCAGTTCGGCCTCTGTAGCATCGTCTTCCATACGTATGAGAGTGGATGTGAAACCACACTGCTCGCATGCACGCACTTTATGCTGTCACTTAAACACATCTCCGACCCCACCAGAAAGCCAGAAAGCTCGTAAGCC
>NZ_JAIDKI010000139.1 GCF_029051885.1 Muribaculum sp. | reverse complement strand
TAGACAGCCCTGAGAGTATGGTTGTGGGACATAGCTCGATGATTCCGAAGGCGGTGGTCTACCGTACCAACGGCCCGTTTTCCGACAATGTGCCGATTGTAATGAGCGCGAGCCGCAAAGAGATAGTATCGTTTCCGGCACCGTCCGACATACATCCCGATGTGGCTCCGGTAGAGCTTGCCGAAGGGTATCTGCTTGACCGCCATGGTATCGGTATAAATTCGGCTTTTACCCGATATACCTACGACGAATATAGCGAATTGCCTGCGGCTCCGTCGTTGAATCGTCTGCGCCAGATGGTGATTCCGGGAGCCATAGTGACTGATCTTGTGCGGCTTCCGTTCCCTTTGGCCACAGCTTTGGCCGATACGGCTCGCGTCAACAGGCTCATCCGTAAGGGATTTCCCGACTGCGATGTGATGCTTGAGCGCAAGGCGGTGGCCCCGTTCCTATGATAATCAAAATTACAATATGATACTTTTCCCAAACGCAAAGATTAATTTAGGCTTATATATTACTGCCAGACGTCCCGACGGATATCACGACCTGCTTACTGCATTCTATCCTGTAGGATGGCATGACATACTTGAAATCGTGCCGGCAAAGGGGAGTGAGACCACTCTTACCGTCACGGGTCGCGGTGTGGAGTGCCCGCCGGAGAAAAATCTGGTGATGAGAGCTTATCGTGCGGTTGCGGAGAGGGTACCGCTGCCCCCGGTCGATATATATCTTCACAAGGTGATTCCTGACGGAGCGGGACTTGGTGGCGGCAGTTCCGACGCGGCGTTTACGATATTCGGACTTAACAATCTCTTTGGTCTCGGCCTGTCGCCGGCCGAGATGGCCGGAATTGCGTCGGAGATAGGTGCCGACTGTCCGTTCTTCATCTACGACCGTCCGATGGTGGCTACCGGTATCGGCGATGTGTTCTCTCCTTGCGAGGTGAATCTCGACGGAGTGCCTGTGCTTATCGTAAAGCCGAAGGTGCATGTGCCCACACGCGATGCATATTCACGAGTCACACCCCGCACTCCGGATATTGACCTCCCGGCGCTCCTTTCATCGCCTGTCGAAGAATGGCAGGGACGGCTGGTCAATCAGTTTGAGGATAGTGTATTCCCGCTTCATCCCGAGATTGCCGCGCTCAAGGATGAGATACTTGCCATGGGAGCCGCATATGCCTCGATGTCAGGCTCGGGTTCGTCGGTGTTCGGCATATTCCCCGGTGCTGACAGTGCCAAGTTGTCACTTATGGCCGCAGAGAGATTTGCCGGACTTGACTTCTTTGTATCGACCAACCACGTGTGAATGAACGTTATCGCTGCGCTGACGTTTATATATTCAGGAATAAGTAGAAATACGGCATTGTTTTTGCAGTGATAAATACGATATACGATGAAAAGAAAAAAGACTAAATATATGGACAAGAATAAGAATCACGACAACGTATCTGAGTCTCAGCATGTAGCCGACGGCGAAATCTCTGTCAATGATATTGACAATGAGTTTGTTGAGCAGCAGGAGGCCGAGGCTGCAAAGGACCTTGCCGATGAGGAGATGAATCAGGTCGAGGCTCTTCAGAAGGAGCTTGACCAGACTCGTGCGCAGCTTGAGAAGGAGAAAAAGGAGTATCTGTTTCTTATGGCTGAGTTTGACAACTTCCGCAAGCGCACCCTCAAGGAGAAGAGCGAGCTGATCAAGAACGGCGGCGAGAATGCTCTGAAAGGACTGCTTCCGGTAGTCGACGATTTCGAGCGCTCGCTTGAGGCCATAAAAGCGAGCGATGATGCCGCATCCATACGCGAAGGTGTGGAGTTGATTTACAACAAGTTTGTCAAATATCTTGAACAGAACGGCGTAAAGCCCATCGACTCCGCTCCGGGTGTCGATTTCGATACCGAACTGCATGAGGCGGTCACCATGTTCCCCGCTCCCGACGAGAGCCAGAAGGGCAAGGTAATCGATACTGTTCAGAAAGGTTATACACTTCACGACAAGGTGCTTCGCCACGCTAAGGTGGTGGTAGGCCAGTAATATATAAACAGCTGCCGTTATGGACAATAAACGCGACTATTACGAAGTGCTCGGGGTTGAGAAAAACGCTACTCCCGAGCAGTTGAAGAAGGCTTACCGCAAGCTGGCTCTGAAATACCATCCCGACAAGAATCCCGGCGACAAAGCAGCCGAGGAGAAATTCAAGGAGGCCGCCGAGGCATATGATGTCCTTTCAGATCCCGACAAGCGTGCCAAATACGATCAGTGGGGTCCCTCGATGGGTCCGACCGGATTTGGTGGCGGCGGTGGAGGTTTCCACGCCGGCGGAATGTCGATGGAGGATATTTTCGCTCATTTCGGCGACATATTCGGCGGCGGAAGCTATGGCGGATTCGGTGGATTCGGCTCGGCAGCCGGTGGCGCTCCGCGTCGTCGCCGCCAGCCTAAGGGTAGCGATCTCCGCATAAAGGTAAAGCTCACTCTGAGCGAACTCGCGACAGGAGTGACAAAGAAACTGAAGATTCCACGTTTCGTGCAGTGTCAGCATTGCAACGGTACGGGAGCCAAGGATGGCACTGCGTTCCAGACATGTCAGCGATGCCATGGCTCGGGCGTCATCGAGCATGTGCAGCAGACATTCCTCGGCCCGATGCAGTCTACATCGACATGTCCCGACTGTCAGGGCGAAGGCAAGACAATCACCCAGAAATGCCAGTATTGCAACGGCGAGGGCATCGTGCGTCAGGAGGAAGTGGTGGAGTTTACCATCCCTGCCGGTGTAAGCGATGGCATGACTCTCCAGCTTAAAGGTAAGGGCAATGCCGCGCGCCATGGCGGTGTCAACGGCGATTTGCTCGTGGTAATCGAGGAGATTCCCGACCCCGAGCTGATACGCGACGGCAACGATGTGGTGTACAATCTTATGCTCGACATCCCGACAGCCACTCTCGGCGGTTCGGTCGAGGTGCCCACCATCACTGGCAAGGCCAGGGTAAAGATTCCCGCCGGCACACAGCCCGGCAAGGTGTTGCGTCTGCGCGGCAAGGGACTCCCCTCGCCCGAAGGCTACGGCAGCGGCGACGAGCTCATCAACATCATGGTATATATCCCCGAAGAGCTCAACGACACCGAGCGCAAGGCTATCGAGAGCCTCCAGGGCCAGCCCAACGTGCAGGCTACCGACTCGATAAAGAAGCGTATCTTCTCGCGTCTGCGCCATATCTTCAACCCCGAAAGCTGATATACCCTGCGTAATGTAATATAACCTCTTGCAGAGGCAGTATAAAATCGTCAGCGCCACAGATTTCTGTGGCGCTGACGATTTTATTATCATGCATACATGCAATTATCATGTATGCAGGTGCAATTATCAGTATTGTCGGGGTGTGGGGCTACAGCAGGGCTCCTATGTCGTCGAGAGTGAGCGATGCGAGCACCCGCTTGCCGTCGGGAGTATATGCCGGCGACTGTAGTTTGAAGAGGTCGCTCAGCAGGTGGTCTATCTCCGACGATGTGAGCGTCTGTCCTGGGCGTATAGCTGCTGCGCGGGCCATCGACAGGGCTATGCGGCTCCTCATGTCGTCGCCAAGGCCGTTGCCGGTGTCAGAGGCGGTGGATATTAGCTCCTCTACCACGCTGCGCGGATTGGCGTCGCCGATTACCGAGGGGAGGCCGTTTACGCTCCACGAACTGCCGCCCAGAAACGCCATGTCAAACCCCAGTGTGGCGAGTTCGTCGTAGATTTCCTCGAGCACTTCGCTGTCGGAGGCCGACAGGTCGATTGCTTCCGGAAACATTACCCGCTGTGATGTGAATGCCTGCATGGCCGCAAGCTCCATGTATCTGTCGAAAAGTATGCGCACATGAGCGCGGTGCTGGTCGATTACGAGCACTCCGTCGTGGGATGGAGTGAGTATATACCTCCCCTTTATCTGCAATGCCGTGATTGCCGATACCTCGTCGATAGGCTGCGACGCCTCTTCGGGCGCCATGCTGTTGAATATCGATGCCACCTTGTCGCTACTGTCGAGTGAGGGTAGTGTGGCTCCGAGGTCATTGAATGCGCTTGCGTGCAGTCTAATGCCCCGGCTCTCCTGCGATGAAGGTGTGCTCTTATGAGGCATGCCGAAGTCCTGCATGCTGTTGAAACCCTTGCTGGCCACCCGTCCGCTGCTGCCTGACGGAGCAAGGTGGGACGTGTCGGCCACGTTGCCCGGCGCGGTGAAGTCGGCATACATTTTCTCCCAGTCGGCCGCCGAAGGGATTGCGGCCTGTGGCATGCCTGCTTCGGCCGGTGTATCGGTCATACCCCCCGTGGGGATGCTGCCGGCAAATGGATTGTAGTCGGGGTCGAGGTCGAGGCCGTGGGCGCCGTTGGCATTCGGGTCAAACACGGGTATCTCGGGCGCGTTGGTCTGGTCGAAGTCAATCGACGGCACGGCGTTGAACTTCCCGAGTCCCTCCCTGATGGTCGCTGTCAGTATCTGCCATATCGGCTGCTCGTTTTCAAACTTTATCTCGTTTTTTGTCGGATGGATGTTCACATCTATCGTCTCAGGGTCGACCTCAAGGTTTATGAAATACTGCGGCTGCTCGTCGGCCGGAATCAGCTGCTCGTAGCATTGCATCACGGCCTTGTGGAAATACGGGTGGCGCATGTTGCGGCCGTTGACCATGAAATATTGCAGCGCTCCGCGGCGGCGCGCATTCTCTGGGCGCGACACAAACCCGTTGATTTTCACGAGCGACGTGTCCGACACCACCGGCACGAGCTGCTTGTCGAGCGATTTGCCGAACAGGTCGATTATACGCTGTTTGAATGTGGATTTGAGCAGCTGGTGCACGATTACGTCGTTGTGGCTCAACTCCAGCTCTATGCCCGGATTGACCAGCGCCAGGCGCTCAAACTCGCGCAGTATGTTGGACATCTCCACATGGTCGCTTTTCAGGAACTTGCGTCGGGCCGGCGTGTTGAAAAACAGCTTCTTTACTGTCATCGTCGAGCCGGGAGTGGTCACGGCCGGCTCCTGCAGCTCCACCTTGCTTCCGCTTATCACTATGCGTGTGCCTATCTGGTCAGACCTGCGCATTGTCTTAAGCTCCACCTCGGCTACCGCGCATATCGAGGCGAGCGCCTCGCCGCGAAATCCCATTGTGTGCAGAGCGAAAAGGTCGTCGGCATTACCTATCTTCGAGGTGGCATGGCGCTCGAATGCCATACGGGCATCCATCGGCGACATGCCGCATCCGTTGTCGATTACCCGGATGAGGGTGCGCCCGGCGTCCTTTATGTTTATCTTTATTATTGTAGCTCCGGCGTCGACGGCATTCTCCACCAGTTCTTTTACCACGGCGGCCGGTCTCTGAATCACCTCTCCGGCCGCTATCTGGTTTGCCACCGAGTCGGGCAACAGCTTCACTATATCTTCCATAGAGAATTCATTTCCATGTCATCTGCAAAGATATTAAATCCGTCGCAGATTTCCTACCGGCAGTTCCACCAATATTGCCGTCGTCGCGGCCTCAAGCAGAGGCATGTCGTCGGCATGGTCGCTTACGGCAATGTCGAGAGTGAGCGAATTTTCCTTCACGAGACTCACCACTGCATCGCGCTTGGCATCTCCGCGGGCCTCTCCCCAGGCTTTATCTCCGGCGGGCTGCGGAGTGGCTATGCAGTAGTCAAATCCAAACCGGCGCGCTATCGCTCCGGCATATGCCTCGGGAGCGGCGGTGGCGAGAATGGTCGCGTAGCCTTCGCGCCGGCATGTGTCGACGAGTCGTACCACCTCGGGGTTGGCGTGGCGCTCTACCGTGTCGACAACCGAGTCGACCAGAGTCGCCGACGGAGGGCAGAACCGCTCAAGTATGTGGCGCTTCATGCGCGCATGGCTTATCAGGCGCAGTTTGCGCGCACCCATCCATGCGCATAGCTCCACAAGGCGCGGCAGGCGCAGGCGATGGGCATATATAAGTTGCCTCAGGAATATGTTGAACGTATTCCTGAGGCATAGTGTTCCGTCGAGGTCTACAGCAATAGCTTTGCGGGTCATAGAGTGCGGATATTTTCAAGGATTGCCGGTGTGAGGGGAGAGGCAGATTGTCGGAGGGGGAGAGGCAGATTGTCGGAGGGAAGAGTAGATTGTCGTGGGGAAGAGGGGGTGTCAGTAATTCTCCGCGGGACTGCTATAGTCGGCCGACCATGG
>NZ_JAIDKI010000138.1 GCF_029051885.1 Muribaculum sp. | reverse complement strand
ATGCTGTAGACATCATATCCGGCGTCCGTGCGGTTGTACTTTACCAGCACCCCGCCATCATCATAGTACATCTCCAACTCCGGCGACACATATCGGGTTGACCCGTCGGCAAGTTCCTGAGCAAAATAATCAGGGTCGGCCGGAGGATTGACCTTATTCTCAAAAATAGATTCGTGGGGCACTGTGTCGTTTTTATGACACGAAACAAACGACACACACAGCATCAAAGAAAATATACCGTAGGCTTTCATGGTCTGATTTCAATAAGAAGTTTTCCCGAAGCGATTGCATTGCGATACCTTATTTCATGTGTCCCGATACCGATAGCAGACAACGATATATGCGTATCATCCCTATCAATTCCATCCACACTCCACACCACACCATCTGGAACATATGGCGAATATAAATCAAGATACACGTCTCCGGCCACAGAATAACTGCCTCGAAGAGGGATTCGGACAACAGGAGGCTCACCTGTACCTGACGGCGGCTCTTCCTTTCCGGCCGAGCCATTATATACCTCTCCTCTCTTATCGCCCCATAGATATTCGGCAAGCTCAGGATAATCGACAAAAGGATTGCGATTGCCCTGCCGGGCCTCGACAGCATCATTGGCGGAGCGCTCGATATCTGTCACAGGATACTGTCTGTGCCAGTCCATATATGTGCCGATAGAAAAGTCGGTCAGCCCGGGATATTCATCAGAGGTGAAGAATTTCACGCCATCACCACTCCATATCGAACATGGATATATCGTAGCAATATACATAATACGACGTGCAACGGAACCCTTCATGGCGTCGGCCGGCTCAATTACCGGAATATTCCATCCATCAAGCAGAATCACCCCCCTGCTCCATCCGTCACCGTGTACAATATCAGACGCCGAGCCCACCGATGCAAACCCATTTCCTGCCCCACATGCTTTCATCACCTCCGGACAGGTAAGCATACAATTGTATAAATCGGCCGACGACTGCGAGCGGTAAGCCGCAGGAAGTCCCAACCAACTCTTATCGACCGGATGGGCAAGCGTAAGCGACATGCGTGCGTCAGACAAAGTATAACTATGTCCCGCGACAGCGTCTATGACAATTCCCGAGCCATTTGACACACCTTGTTGCTCGGCTATGATTTCCAGATATTCAGACCATTGGGTATTAGGGTCAACCATATTAACCGGGCCACAATGCTGATGCAGTGTATGCTTTAGAGCATCGTCCTTTCGGCCTACAGCATAATCTCCGACAACATCGGAATAGAGTGTGGCACTATGTGTCACACATGCCATCATTATTGCGAAAGGACGGAGGAGAGATACATGTTTCATAAGTCACTATATTTCTTTTTACCGCGCAAATAATAGTCAGCGATTATATTGTTTCGCCCCGACAAAAGATTATCACGCAGATTAACAATGTCATATCTGCCGCGCATTTTTCGGAAATCCCGATGAGCACGCAAGATTGCTCCGGCACTCTTCCAGTCCATCTTGACGACAAACATAGCAAAGGCGAGCGTGTCATACAGACGTCGGACAAACAGACGCCTGCTCCTCACTCCATCCGGAAGATTCTTATGCAGGAGCAACAGATTGTTGCGGAAGTTAAGGTAGACTTTGCGCGGATTGCCCTGCGGAAGAGTCCCCCCGCCAAGATGAAATACCGTACTCTCCGGAACTACACCGATAGTTCTGCCTGCCAGCCTTATACGACAACATAAATCAATCTCCTCCATGTGGGCAAAGAAATCAGCATCAAGACCGCCCGATTTCATATATAAGTCGCGACGTACCATAAGCGCCGCTCCCGATGCCCAGTCGACATGCATATGGCTGTCATACTGCCCTTCGTCCGATTCAATCGTATTGAAAATACGGCCACGGCAATATGGATAACCGTTGCAGTCCAGGAAACCTCCGCATGCACCTGCATACTCAAACTTGCCCGGCTCAACGTCACTTAGAATCTTAGGCTGACACGCTCCGGCCAATGGATTAGACTTCATATAGTCGACAAGCGGACCAAGCCATCCCGGAGAAGGACGCACATCGCTGTTCAGCAATACTACAAACTCGGTGTCAACCATCGAAATGGCCCGATTGTATCCCTCGGCAAATCCGTAGTTCCTGTCAAGACGAAGCACACGTACCTGCGGAAACTCTGCGGCAAGGAAATCTACCGAACCATCGGTAGAGCCATTGTCAGCCACAATAACTTCTCCTAACGACGAGTCGGTAGTCGACAAGACGGCAGGAAGATAACGACGGAGCATCTCCACTCCGTTCCAGTTTAAAATTATTACAGAGGTAGATGGCTTTTCATTCATGATTCCAATGCTTGAGAATGAAGAGTATCGACAAATCCTTCCGGATAATCTACTGCATACTTCCAACGTTTATGCGTCCATAGCCATATATCGGGAGAGCGAAGTATGGTCTGCTCGAGCATACGTGCATACATATCTGTCAAAGCAAACTCCGGCAACTCTGATACATTCTCTGTAAGAGGGCGCACAGTCATACGATAATGTCCGCGCGAAGGCTTCTCGACATCCCAGTACAGTGCAGCCATATCAAGACGACGGACGATTGTCTCCGTGCCGGTAATCATAGCGGTAGGATGATTCAGGAACTTCACCACATGGGTGATGTCGCCGGCACTCGGTTTCTGGTCGCTCATAAATCCGACTATCGCCTGCTTCCCTGCGCGACGCAACATCAGAAGGTCGCGGAAAACGAGTTTCTTCTCATAGCTTACTGAGCCGAAACGACTGCGCAACATCAGAAAATACTGGTTGAACCATTCGTTGGTCAGTGGCCGGTACACCTGTGCGTAGACAATTTTATCGGACGGCTTGAATCGGGACCACAAGGTTATTGATGTACCCCACTCCCAGTTTCCACAATGTCCGAAATACATGGCAATGCTGCGGCCCTCGGCAAAAAGCCGGTCGACATGTTCGATACCTACGATTTCAAACCTCGATTTAATCTGCTCGTCGCTGACATGCGCAAGTTTGATGGTCTCAACAAAATAGTCTGAGAAATTACGGAAAAACCGACGGCATATATCATGGCATTCCTTATCAGACTTATCAGGAAATGACGCACGGATATTGTCATAGGCTACGCGCCGTCGATAGTGTACTATATAATAAAGTACAATGAATATCAAATCGCTTATGGCATAAAGCACACAGAATGGCATCCTGGCAATGCCAGCAAGAATCATTCCAAGTAAACCATAATACCATTTACCTTTCATAATCATGGCTTTATAATTTCACCGTCAATCTCCTCCCCGCTATTATCCGGGGAACCAAGGAGCACATTTACAACCTGCCCGGCAAGCTCAGGCACAGGCTGCATTCTGACACGCAGATAATTGTCGGTAAATCCCATCATAGGTTTTCCTTTGCGGGGATGCTCTGCAAGCACCGGCCTTACCGTTCCGGCAAAACGCGATGAAAATTCCGCAAGTTTACGCTCGGATATCGCAAGCATCTCGTTGGTACGGCGATGCTTCTCCTGCTGAGGCACGATACCCTCAAGTTCAAGCGCTCTTGTGCCCGGACGTTCAGAGTAAGGGAATACATGGAGACGGCTTATATCAAGGCTCTCCACAAAATCGCGGCTTTTTGCAAACAGTTCGTCAGTCTCGCCTCTGGCTCCGACAATCAAATCAACCCCGATAAACGCATGGGGCATCACACTGCGGATACGCTCCATACGGTGACGGAACAACGAGGTATCGTAATGTCGGCGCATGAGCCGCAACACCTCATCACTACCGGCCTGGAGCGGCACATGAAAATGAGGCATAAAAGCACGCGACCCGGCTACCCAGTCGATAATTTCATCGGTAAGCAGATTGGGTTCTATCGAAGATATGCGATACCGCTCTATACCGTCAACACGGTCAAGAGCCCTTATAAGGTCAAAGAAATTGTCGTCACGCCCTTTCCCGAAATCTCCGATATTGACTCCGGTAAGCACAATCTCACGTCCGCCATCTTCAGCAACCTTTTCAGCTTGTGCCACCAGTTCATCAATAGTCCCGGAACGACTGCGTCCACGCGCCATAGGTATGGTACAGTAGGTACACCAGTAATCACACCCATCCTGCACTTTCAGGAAATGGCGGGTACGGTCCTCGGCTGAACATGAAGGAGAAAAAGTACGTATGTCTTTGGTCGGAGTCACCTCATGTACGATAGCATGGTCGGACATCCATCGGTCAATATATTCTGACAACAGCAGCTTCCGGTCACTTCCGGCCACAACAGCCACACCGGGAAGCGCAGCGATTTCCTCACTTTTAAGCTGGGCATAGCATCCGGTCACTACAATTGCCGCATCGGGATAACGTCGGGCAAATCCACGTATAGCCTGTCGGCACTTCTTATCTGCAACCTCTGTGACACTACACGTGTTTATAACCACTATATCAGGCGTTTCACCGGACTGTATACGACGTATCCCCTTCTCGGCAAACAGTCGGGCAACAGTCGAAGTCTCTGCAAAATTAAGTTTGCAGCCAAATGTATGAAACAAAGCCTTTCGGCCAGTAAATACCGCTTGATCAATCATAACTGCAAATATACATTTTTTACCTCACTCCACACCTCCGCATGAATACCTTTTTTATCCTCACACCGGATTTTGGCATGCTTTGCCATGCCTTCATAGTGAATATTTCATCTATTTACGTTGGGCCATCGGTATATTTATACCAGCTTTCTTAGCCTGGGAATGCTGATATTTACGCGGAATATGGTATCGACGCCCATCTTTCAAAAGATATGATCCTGTCTGGTGAAAACAGAACGCCACACCGGAGTCACGACATTGCACATGCATATCAGTCACCCATCTGTAATCAAGCTCGCGCGCATATTTCCCCGACTCTCCGCCTACCGAGACTTCCTCGATAGCCTCACAATCAAGATACGGACGAAGGTCAATCCGCTCAAGCATAGGCGCGACTATGACAAGTCTATGCCGTATCGGCAATGAAAGGAATATCGGCATGCGGTAATCGGCACGTTCCTGATTTTCAACAGTGCACCCGATAGCTACATTATCGTAACCATCGCCCCAGTCATCCGGAAGAAGACCACCAAGCCTTTCAATACGTTTCGTAAAGAAAAAGAACACGCAGTCGCTTCGCCGGCGTATGATTTCCCATATTTCCTGTCTCCAGTCATCCGCTTCCTCTATAAGAAAATCGGATGTCAGACAGAGCGCAAATTCCGTACCTGAAGGATATTTCCAATTCCCGCTCCGATCTTTTCTAAGAGGCAGACTGAATGATAACGTACGCCGTACTTCAGTAGACGGTATCGGTGTTCCGAATGCCGCATCCTCGCGGAATACGTAACAGTGACGGCATCCGGCACTTATCTTATGGCAACCATGCCATGGATTCCACATCGGCATACCTAAATTTGCGATAAAATTATAATTCAAATCAATGAAGCCGGGAACAATCTGCTCCCGGCTTCTTCAAATCTATGGTTGAATAGTATATTCTCTACTCGTTATTCGGCACCATTAAGGATTTCAAGCATCTTGATAGCCGAATCGGGAATGCGGGTACCGGGGCCAAAGATAGCGGCCACGCCTGCCTTGTAGAGGAAATCATAATCCTGCGCAGGGATTACACCTCCGGCAGTCACCATAATATCATCACGTCCGAGTTTCTTCAGCTCCTCGATTACCTGAGGAATAAGAGTCTTGTGGCCTGCGGCAAGTGATGACACGCCAAGGATATGCACGTCATTCTCTACAGCCTGACGGGCAGCTTCTTCCGGAGTCTGGAACAGCGGTCCCATATCTACGTCGAATCCGCAGTCGGCATAGCCGGTAGCTACAACCTTTGCGCCACGGTCGTGACCGTCCTGGCCCATCTTGGCAATCATAATACGGGGCTGACGTCCCTCTCTCTTGGCGAAGTCCTCGGCCATCTGCTGAGCGCGGATAAAGTCGGGGTCCTTCTTTGTTTCGCTGCTATACACGCCTGAAATAGTTCTGATTACTGCTTTATAACGACCTACAACCTCCTCACACGCATCGGAAATCTCGCCAAGTGTGGCGCGGAGTCCTGCTGCTTTTACCGCGAGGTCGAGAAGATTGCCTTCCTTCGTACGCACACACTCTGTAATATCGGCAAGAGCTTTCTTGACAGCTTCTTCATCACGGTGGGCTTTCACCTCATTGAGACGCTCAATCTGCTCGTTGCGTACCTGAGTGTTATCGATTTCGAGAATATCGATGGGATCCTCGTGGTCGAGGCGATACTTGTTGATACCTACGATTGTCTGACGGCCGGAGTCGATACGAGCCTGTGTGCGGGCGGCTGCCTCCTCGATACGAAGTTTGGGCAGACCGGTCTCGATGGCCTTGGCCATGCCGCCAAGTTTCTCGATTTCCTGGATGTGTTCCCATGCACGATGGGCTATCTCGTTGGTAAGGGCCTCTACATAGTAGCTGCCGCCCCATGGATCCACCTGCTTGGTAACGAGAGTCTCCTCCTGGATGTATATCTGTGTATTACGTGCGATACGTGCCGAGAAGTCGGTGGGCAGAGCGATAGCCTCGTCAAGCGCATTGGTATGCAGCGACTGTGTATGACCAAGAGCGGCACCCATGGCCTCGATACATGTACGGCCTACATTGTTGAAAGGATCCTGCTCGGTAAGTGACCAGCCGGATGTCTGCGAGTGGGTGCGCAGAGCGAGCGATTTCGGATTCTTGGGATTGAACTGGCTTACAATCTTGGCCCAGAGCATACGTGCGGCACGCATCTTGGCAATCTCCATAAAGAAATTCATGCCGATAGCCCAGAAGAACGACAGACGCGGAGCAAACGAGTCGATATCCATGCCGGCATTCA
>NZ_JAIDKI010000137.1 GCF_029051885.1 Muribaculum sp. | reverse complement strand
ATACAATAATAATCAGAGCGATATACATCCATCGCCCAATCACACTTAAAGGCATAAATATATATAGTAATGAATTTTGGTTTAATCAGGTAATTGGCGGTCAATTCAGCATCCCGAATAAAAGGTATGACAGAATGACCTCAGCAAAACCGGACGAAAAAAGCAAATAACTACATCCGGCTAAAAGAGTTTGTTTAATAATAAATATTACCGTCAGGGTCAGGGCGGTCATTCGTCAAGCAGATTTTCGCTTGTGATGAGGGAGTTATGGGGTTCCATAACGACCGACTATTACGCCTCCTCCCAGATTTGCCACGATACAAATGCCTGAAGCAAAAGCATTTCAAGACCATTTTTGGTCTCGGCCCCCATTTCTGCCGATTTCTTCATAAATAGAGTGACATCTGGATTATAAAGCAAATCATAGCACAGATGGGAAGATGTAAGCAGGCTGTATGGGATATCCGGACATTCATCGACATGCGGATACATACCCAACGGAGTTGTATTGATTATAATTCTGTGGGTATCCATCACCTCCTGAGTAATATCAGCATACGTTATAACACCATCCTTAGGTGTACGGGATACCATTACCGGCTCCACCCCGAGGTTGATAAGCCCCTGCCTGACCGCCTTGGCCGCACCTCCGGTGCCAAGTATCAGAGCCTTGTTGCGTTCCGGATTAAGCAATGGCCTTATTGAATCTGAAAAGCCTATTATATCCGAATTATAGCCCTTGAGCTTTATATCGTTGCCCTTCTTGCGTATAAACTTTATCACATTCACGGCTCCGATTTTACGGGCATCCTCATCTATCTCATTAAGATAAGGTATGACCTGCTCTTTATACGGAATCGTCACATTAAGGCCCGATAATGTAGGATACTCCGATATGACCTCCATAAGATCACCGATATCCGGCAACTCAAAATTAATATAATGAGCCGGGATACCTTCAGCCTCGAATTTACGATTGAAGTATGCTTGTGAAAATGAGTGGGTCAATGGGAATCCTATCAGCCCGTATGTACGTTCTATCCGATCTGCCATAGCAAAAAATTTATGATTGCAAAGGTATAAAAATCCACATGATAGCCCGAAAAAAAAGCGTTAAAATCGTATTACACACCATATTTTTGATTTCTTTACAATCCTTTCCCATAAAAACATCTTTTTCCCATTCACTTATGCTTGATATTAAGAATTATTTGTAACTTTGCAAAGCATGTTGCACAACATCGCTAAGCGCCACGATGATTAACAAAAGTACATTGGAAAGGGTGATCTCCGAAGATTTGTCAGAGCTCTGGTCGACGCTAAGCAGCGACGACAAGCACCTCATTGTTGACAATTTCACCACCCACACATTCAAAAAGAACCAGATAATCTATGCTGAAAAAGAGATGCCGGAATACCTCTGGTGTCTGCTTAAAGGCAAGGTAAAACTATATAAAGACGGCATCGGAGGCCGTCAGCAGATATTACGCCTGATACGTCCGGTGCAATATTTCGGTTATCGCGCATACTTTGCCGATGAACCATACGTCTCGACAGCGGCGGCCTTTGAGCCTTCGACGTTGGGATGCCTGCCCATGTCGCTTGTGCAGCAGCTTATACAGAATAATGTGAAGCTCGCATGGTTCTTCATAAAGGAACTTTCGCGCAATCTCGGCGGTTCCGACACAAAAATCGTAAACCTCACACAGAAGCACATACGCGGTCGTCTGGCCGAAGCGCTTATAGCCCTGAGAGAGAGCTATGGCTATGAGGACGACGACGCCACACTGCGCATATACATGGCTCGAGAGGATTTGGCCAATCTGTCCAACATGACCACATCCAATGCCATACGCACACTCTCATGCTTCGTCAACGAAAAGATACTGATAGTCGACGGACGCCGCATAAAGATTATGAACGAATCGGCTCTTCGAAAGATAAGCAAATTCGGATAATCATAGAAATCAACACGGAAGCACGCGCTTTATTTTGCCATTGGAGGCATAAATAAAGCGCGTCACGTTTATTACCGCCTTAGGCACGGAACGTCTGTCAAAAGCCTTACGCGCGCATTCCATTATCGCCTCACACTCTGAGTCAGTAGCATTTTCCATTACAATGACTGCCTCTTCGCCCCAGCGCTCGCTCGGACGTCCTACTATATAGAAAGGCGATGCCACGCACCCCTCGAGGCGTTTTTCCATCTCTTCCGGATGTAGCTTGATTCCTCCCGAATTTATGACATTATCATATCTTCCGAGCCATCTGAACTCCGATTCCGACAGGAGCTCTACCATATCATTGGTAACAAGCCGGCCAAACGAGTATCCGGGCGCATTTATCTCCAGACATCCTCTTGAATCAGTCTCAAACATTATTCCCGGAAGCGCGGTATAAGTATCCTGCCCGGAAGTGATATTTCTTAGAGCCACATGACTGCATGTTTCCGTCATGCCATATGTAGCCCAGCACATCGCCGCACACTCGCGGAGCCTGCGCTCTAAATCAGCAGACAGAGCGCCGCCACCGACAATGACATGACGCACCCGGTCGGCATACATGCTCTCGAGCAATCCATCTACCTGCGAAGGCACAACAGCAGTAAGAGCAATATTCTCTCTCCCCAAAGGCAACAGACTGAGCGGACGGCTCGACGGACGCTCTACAATCAGTGTCGCACCGCTCACGAAAGCCCTTACCACCATCATTTTACCGGCAATATAATCAGTAGAAAGCGGCAGATGAAGCACCGAAGACGGCCCGATGCCGAAATGGCGGCATGTCGCGGTAGCCGACACAATCATGTCGGCCTTTGGCAACATGATTCGCTTGGGCACACCCGTAGAGCCGGAAGTATTTGCACATACAACCGGACTGTCCGACATCCACTCTTCTATAAATCTCGAAGCAAGGCCCTCGGGGTCAATTATTTGGGGGATTGAAGACATACTCTTAGAGAATGATTGGATTTGACGTTAAGAGCTTGTTTAAGAGCTTGTTTAATAATAAATGTTACCGTCAGGGCGGTCAATCGTCGAGCATATTTTCGCTTGTGATGA
>NZ_JAIDKI010000136.1 GCF_029051885.1 Muribaculum sp. | reverse complement strand
GGCCAGTTCTACGCCCTGCCCCAGTCGCCCCAGACCCTCAAGCAGCTGCTTATGGTGTCGGGCATGGACCGCTACTTCCAGATCGTGAAGTGCTTCCGCGACGAGGACCTGCGCGCCGACCGCCAGCCCGAATTCACCCAGATCGACTGCGAGATGTCGTTTGTCAGCCAGGACGATATCATCAACCTGTTCGAAGGCATGGCCAAGCACCTCTTCAAGGAGTTGCGCGGCGTAGAGCTGACCGAACCGTTCATACGCATGCCATGGGCCGACGCAATGCGCCTCTATGGCTCCGATAAGCCCGACCTGCGATTCGGCATGACATTTGTCGAACTGATGGACGTGCTCAAGGGCCACGGATTCAGTGTGTTTGACAACGCCGCATATATCGGAGGCATCTGCGCCACCGGAGCCGCAAGCTATACCCGCAAGCAGCTCGACCAGCTCACCGACTTCGTTAAGCGTCCGCAAATCGGAGCCAAGGGTATGGTATACGCACGCGTGGAAGCCGACGGCAACGTAAAGTCATCAGTCGACAAATTCTACACCCAGGAGACGCTTCAGGAACTCAAAAAAGCCATGAACGCCCAGCCCGGCGACCTCATCCTGATTCTCTCGGGCGACGACGTGATGAAGACACGCAAGCAGCTGTGTGAGCTTCGCCTCGAAATGGGACGCCAGCTCGGCCTGCGCGACAAGAATAAGTTTGCATGCCTTTGGGTAGTAGACTTCCCGATGTTTGAGTGGAGCGACGAAGAGCAGCGCCTCATGGCCATGCACCACCCCTTCACCCATCCCAAGGACGAGGACATACCTCTGCTCGACTCCGACCCCGCCGCAGTGCGCGCCGATGCCTACGACATGGTTGTCAACGGCGTGGAGGTAGGCGGTGGCTCAATCCGTATCCATGACAGCGAGCTTCAGGCCAAGATGTTCGAGATACTCGGATTCACACCCGAAAAGGCTCAGGAGCAGTTTGGATTCCTCATGAACGCATTCAAGTACGGCGCACCGCCCCACGGAGGTCTCGCCTACGGACTCGACCGCTGGGTATCCCTCTTCGCCGGTCTCGACTCGATACGCGACTGCATCGCATTCCCGAAGAACAATTCAGGGCGCGACGTGATGCTCGACGCTCCGGCTGCCCTCGACCAGAAGCAGCTCGACGAGCTCAACCTCGCAATCGACATCCGCGACAAGGAATAACACACCTACACGCAACATATGACTATTAACTCAATAATCGGGGCCATCCAGGAGGTGGCCCCGACTTCTCTACAGGAGGGTTACGACAACTCCGGTCTGCAGCTCGGCGACGCCGACAAAGAGTGTACCGGCATACTGCTATGTGTCGACGTCACCCCCGGACGTGTCGACGAGGCCGTGGCACTCGGCTGCAACCTGATTGTGTCACACCACCCGCTCCTGTTCCACGGGCTCAAGCAAATCACCGGCGCCACCCCGCAGCAACAGACCGTCATCCGTGCCATTGAAGCCGGCGTGGCCATCTACTCGGCCCACACAAGCCTCGACAATGCCCCCGGCGGTGTCAGTGCATGGCTCGCCCGCGAGCTCGGCCTCACCTACTGCGGTCCGCTATGCCCCGTCAGCACCGATATGCCCGACGCCGGGGCCGGAGCACTGGCCACATCACCCCGTCCGCTTACAGCCGCCATGCTTGTCGACAGAGTAAAGAAAGCATGCGGCTCACCGGTGTGCCGGTGCACTATCCCTCCGCAGGGTGCCGTCATCGACCGCATAGCCATGTGTGGCGGCTCCGGAGGCTCAATGATACCCGACGCGATTGCTGCCGGAGCACAGGCTTACATAACTTCCGACGTACGCTATCACGACTTTCTCGACTATAGCGACCGGATTTTCATCATCGACATAGGCCATTTCGAATCGGAGGAATGCACAAAACGGATTTTTTATCATATAATTACACAAAAATTTCCTAACTTTGCAGTTCATTATTCCGATTCAGAAAAAAATCCGATAAACTATATTTAGGAATGGCTACTGAAAAGAAATCCGAAGGCCTCTCGGTAGAGCAGCGCATGAAAGCCCTCTACGAGCTTCAGACCATACTCTCCGAAATCGACCGCATCAAGCAGATTCGCGGCGAACTTCCCCTTGAGGTAAAAGACCTCGAGGACAACATCGAAGGTCTCAAGACCCGCATCGAAAACTATCGTCGCGACGTTGAAGACTTCCGCAGAAAGACAACTATCGAAAAGGAAAAAATCAACGAGTCACAGGCTAAAATAGCACGCTATAAGGAACAGCTCGACAACGTGCGCAACAACCGCGAGTTTGACCTCCTCTCTAAAGAAGTCGAATTCCAGACCCTCGAGATCGAACTTTCAGAAAAGCACCTCAACGAATTCGCCCGTGCTATCGACTCGCGCAACGCCGATATCGCAGCTACCGAAGAAAAGCTCTCCGACAGCCAGCACATCCTTCAGGAGAAAAAGGCCGAGCTCGATGAAATCGTGTCAGAGACCCGTCAGGACGAAGAGCGCCTCCGCGTGCGCGCAAAGGAAATCGAACCCACTATCGACGAGCGCACCCTCAAGGCATTCAAGCGCATCCGCGACAATGCCCGCAACGGCCTTGGCATAGTGTATATCCAGCGCAACGCCTGCGGCGGATGCTTCAACCGCATCCCGCCACAGAAGCAGATGGAAATCAAGATGCACAAGAAAGTAATCGTTTGCGAATACTGCGGACGCATCATGATTGACCCTGAACTCGCCGGTATCGCCGAAGCTGAGGTAGCAGCCGGAAAGTAACCCCGAATCACCCTTCCGCAAAATACATTTACCGGCGGTGTGTCAGATTTTCACTGACATGCCGCCGGTATCGCATAAGTAAGTCGTAAAAATTATTTTATATTTCCGGAGAGAGGATTTTTGATGGATTTTTCCTCGATGAGGAAGGAGTGTAGCGAGCTACATGACTGACGAAGAGAGGGAAAAGCGGCAAAAAGGCTCCGCCTGAAATATAAAGTTTTAATAGTATTCATATCCGTAATAATTTTTACGACTTACTTGTGTATTCTGCGCCTGACTACAAAGACTGCCGCATGCACAACAACGCCATTACAACCGCTACGTTCCGTATATCTCCGGCGACATACGCCTCAATAATCATGCGCCAATGGCTTGCCATCCGGTGGTGGGCAGTAGCTGTGCTCCCTTTAGGTTCAACAGCTGTTGCCTTAGCCACCTCCGACATTCGCTATCTCATGCTTGCGCTCGTACTTGTATGCCTCGTAATTCCACCGGTGCTCCTTATTGTATACTATTATTACGCGCTCGACACCAAGGCCCGTGTCAATATACCCCTGCATACCGTCGGTTGCGACGGGCACACACTGACAATCAGCGAGTACGCCAATCCGCAACCCGATACCGCCGATGATAGCGACAACAGCGACGACACGCCACAGCCCGAATCCGCCATGCCCGACGGACCTCCGGTAGCCGTCACCGAGATACCACTCTCATCATTACACGGTATCCGACACTCGCGCGGACACATCTGCATAAGCCTCGACAGCAGCCCGATACCACCACAGCTTGTCGTACCATACAAGGCATTTCAGTCATCCGACGCACTGCGTAAGTTCCTGGCCATGATAAAAAACTGACCCCGGCTTGTTACATACTTGTTTTATACTATCGAAAACGAAATGAACGAAACACCAACACCGCATATATCCGCGCGCCGCGGACTACTTGCCATATCACCCATACTTGTATTCCTCTTCTTCTATCTGGCGGTGTCAGTCATCATAGGCGACTTCTACAAGATGCCTATAGCAGTAGCACTGTTGCTTGGATCGGCATGGGCCGTAGTCATAATGCACGGCAAGCCTCTGTCAGAGCGGGTAGAGATATTCTCCCACGATGCCGGCAGTTCCAACGTGATGTATATGGTATGGATATTCATCCTTGCCGGAGCCTTTGCAGCCATAGCACGTGAAATCGGAGCCATCGAGGCTACCGTACATCTCGCCCTGCGTTTCCTGCCGGTGGAGATGCTTATTCCGGGGCTTTTTGCTGCGGCATGCTTCATATCCCTTGCCATAGGCACATCAGTAGGCACAGTGGTGGCGCTGACACCTCTCGCCGTTGAACTTGCCCAGTCGGAGAGCGGCAACGTGCCGTTTTTCGTGGCCGTAGTGCTCGGAGGAGCCTTCTTCGGCGACAACCTCTCGTTTATTTCCGACACGACCATCGCTGCAACGCGCACCCAGGGATGCCTCATGCGCGACAAATTTCGCGTAAACCTGTGGATAGCGCTCCCGGCCGCCGTTGCTTCACTAATATTATATGTGATACTCGGCGTGCAGCTACCCGACACGACCGTCTTCTCCAGCTCAAATCCGCTGCTGGTAGCACCCTATCTGCTAATAATACTCCTTGCCCTCGCCGGACTAAATGTCACGGTGGTGCTATCAATAGGCATTGTCGCGGCAATCATCCTCGGCCTGTGTACAGGACATGACATAATCAGCCTGTTCGGATTCATGGGCCAGGGAATCGACTCAGTAGGCCAGCTGATAATAATCACACTCCTTGCCGCAGGAATGCTGGGACTGATAAAAGCCGCCGGCGGCATCGACTACATACTCCAGGTGCTCACACGCCGCATACGCGGGCCGCGCGGCGCACAAGCCGGAATCGCCATGGTAGTCGGACTCGTCAATCTATGCACCGCCAACAATACCGTGGCCATAATTACCGTAGGCCCACTCGCCTCATCCCTGTCAAAAAGATTCGGAGTCGACCCCAGAAAGGCGGCCTCACTGCTCGACACATCGTCGTGTGTAGTGCAGAGTCTCATACCCTACGGCGCGCAGACACTTCTCGCCACCTCGCTCGCATCCATTTCTCCCGTAGCCACATGGCCCTACCTCTACTATCCATGGGCGCTCGCCATATTCCTCATCCTCTCGGTGGTGTTCCGCTTCCCGCGTCTTACACCCGTCTCTTCTCCCGCATCCACAGATGATAATACCAATCTATAATTCCAACATGAACCTACGTTTACGACTATCTGTCGCGACGGTAGCAGCCGCTATCCTCACGACATCAGCCGCAATGGCCCAGGAAAAACGTTTCTATGCATCGGTCTACAGTACCAATGAATGGAAAGAGTATGTATATTCCGAAACAGGCATGTACAGTTTTCCCCTCGACAAATACAGCCGTACTCTGGTCAAAGAGGACTCCGACCTCGACGCATCAGGAGGCGGCACCATGACCGAGGATTTCTATTTCTGCACATCAGAAATCAACTACGGCGCATGGACCGATGTGACCCACTACACCTTCAAGCCCGACACTTGGGAACTCAACTCCCAGCTGTTCGGCTCCAAGCAGGGCGTAGCCACCGATCTCGCATACGACCACACCACAGCCCGTATATACGGATGCTTCTCTACCGACCCGGAGCTTGGCGAGGCCGACGGAGAGTTTGTGTTCGGCTCGCTCAACGAAGCCACCGGCCAACGTCATGCCATCAGAAAAATCGACATCCCCTGGATTGCACTCGGATGCGACCGCTCGGGCAAGCTCTATGCTGTCGACATGGCAGGCAAGCTCTGGAAAGTCGAAAAGACCACCGGAGACACTGAGCAGATAGCCGACCTCGGAGTAACCGCCAACCGTCGCTCGACCGGAGCCTTCGACACCGAATCGGGCATATTCTACGTAGTGGTGACAAACGAAGATACATCAACCGTCGAAGAGTACGGCTACGCCATCGCCAAGTCGCAGCTGTATGCTGTCGACGTAGCAGCCGGCGAGGCCAAGCTCGTATATGAGTTTGCCGACGGCGAGGCTGTAGGAGGCATGTACATACCCGGCCCCCTTGCCGATGACAACGCACCCGCCCAGGCAGTCGACTTCACCGCGACATTCACCGACGGAGCTCTCGATGGCACAGTCTCGTTTACCATGCCCGAGAAGACATTCGGCGGCAATGCCCTGGAGGGTGAGATAAAATATCTCGTGCGCGCCAACGGCTCTCTGTTCGCCCAGGGCACAGCCGCCCCGGGAGCAAAAATCGAGGCCGAAGGCAAAGTCGATGATGACGGAGCCTACGAAATCGTGCTTGAACTCACCAACGCAGCCGGACGCGGCCCCAAATCGAAAATCTCACAATGGATAGGACATGACACCCCCGTACGACTGGCATCAGCCTACCTGTCATATGCCGACGGAGCGTTTACCCTGACCTGGGCACACCCGACAGCCACAGAACATGGCGGCTACATGAATCCCGCGCTGCTCGGATACGACGTGACCAGAATGCCCGACAACCTGCGCGTGGCCACAGCCATCAACTCAACATCTGTGACCGACCCTGTAGAGATACCCGCCTCGATGACAGGATACAGCTACCGCATCGACATGTCATACCGCGGAGTGCCGGTAGCCTCTCTCACCACCGACACCTACAACCTCGGTTCCGTATCTCTGCCCTATGTGCTCGACTTCGACAGCGACGACAGCTTCAACGACCTGACCATAATCGATGCCAACGGCGACCGCAACGAATGGTACCGCGAGGAATACTGGTATATCGAAGCAACCGACCTCGAGTGTACTGCCGCCCTATATCCCTACTCATCCACCAACCGGGCCGACGACTGGATGATACTGCCGGCGATAATGTTTGAGAAAGGCGCCACATACTCAGTGGAATTCCAGGT
The DNA here is from genome assembly GCF_029051885.1 of Muribaculum sp. Classification (GTDB taxonomy): domain Bacteria; phylum Bacteroidota; class Bacteroidia; order Bacteroidales; family Muribaculaceae; genus Muribaculum. The sequence continues at coordinate 19,358 of NZ_JAIDKI010000136.1, read as the reverse complement.
ATCGACAGCCGGAGCCAACGAAAAACTCGCACTCTATTTCGGCGCCGCTCCAGCGCCCGATGCCATGACCACCGCCATTATGACCGTCAAGGAATTTGAAAGCTATTGCTGCTCAGAAGAGAAGCACTCATTCTCTCCTGCCTCCTCCGGTCTTTACTACATCGGCTTCCACGCGTGCTCCGACCCCGACGGCGCAGGCCTCGGTATCCGCAACATCAAAGTCGACAAAGCCGGAACATCGGCAATCGACGGCATATCATCGGATGCTTCCGCCCGCACAACCGCCGTGTACAACATGCAGGGTGTGAAAGTCGACGACAATGCCCGCGGCGGTATATTCATTGAAGTAAAAGCCGATGGCTCGACAAGAAAAGTCATACGCCGCTAACTGTATCTGTATCTGAATCACATTATATTCCGACAGCGTGCAAGGCCATGCGCCGACTGCCGCTGTCGGAATTTTTGTATCTGCATAAACTACCGGATACTATGCCCTGAAGGCTTCTGCAACTTATCTTGCTGAGATTATGCAAAATGAGTCATAAAAAATTTTGCGGTTTGGAAAAGAAAGCGTAATTTTGTCGCGCAAAATGCAAAATCTAAAAAAACAACATAAAATCAATAACTAAACATGATCATCGTACAAGTTAAAGAAGGCGAGAACATTGAAAGAGCTTTAAAGAAGTTTAAAAGAAAATTCGAAAAGACCGGCATCGTTAAAGAGCTTCGCAGCCGCCAGGCTTTTGAAAAGCCCTCCATCACCAACCGCAAGAAGATGATGAAGGCCGTCTACGTACAGAAACTGCGCATGGTCGAGGAGTAATCGACTCCTGTTTATATTTATCCATAAGTAACTGGCCGAAATTATTCTGATGTTTATTTGAGTAAAATTTTTCAGAAAATTTTTGTCGATGAAGAAGAAGTGTAGCGAGCTACACGACTGATGAAGAGAGAAAAAGGGTCAAAAATTTTACCGAAAAGGCATCGAAATAATCTTATCGGCAAATATAAAATAATTTAGAACAGTTACTTATTATTTGGAAATATCCGAAGAAAGAGTTAAATTCGCTTTTGACCAAACATAGGAAGCCGCCAACGGCATCCTTTAATAAAGCGAATCGACTCCATGATACTTGACTCTTTCTCGACATATATACGGTGTGAGCTGAATTATTCAGTCCACACCGTTTCTGCATATATGCGAGACCTCTCCCAATGGGCCGAATTCGCCACCGCAGGCCATCCCGAGCAACTCGACCCGCTGAGCGTAACCGCCTCCGACATCCGATTATGGATTGGGCGTCTGGCACGTCAGGGAGAAAGCCCTCGCACACTCAAGCGCAAGCTCTCATCATTGCGCACATTCTTCGGCTACATGATGAAACGCCACGGAATGGTGTCGAACCCCGCGGCCGAACTCCACTCGGCAAAAGCCGACAAACCGCTTCCCGTGTACGTCCGCCAGTCGGAAATGGCATCAATGCTCGCCGAAGATTTCGATACCGACAACTTTACCTCAGTACGCGACCGTCTGATTCTGCTTATGTTCTACTCGACAGGCATGCGCAGTTCAGAGCTGGAGACTCTTCTCGACAATGATGTAAACACCGCGAAAGGTGAACTAAAGGTAATGGGTAAACGTAATAAAGAAAGAATAATACCTTTCGGAGAAGAACTCTCGGAAATGATTGCAAAATACAGAAACCTGCGAGACGCTACAGTCGGAGGCCTGCCCACCGACAGGTTCTTCGTAAGGCCCGACGGACAGCCACTTTACAGGAGGCTCATCTACAGGGTCGTACATGGAGCCTTGGAAGGGCGCACCGTAGCTGCCAGGCAAAGCCCCCACGTATTGCGCCATTCATTTGCAAGCGATATGCTCAACAATGGCGCAGACCTCTTCTCAGTGCAACAGCTTCTCGGCCATAAATCATTAGAGACCACTCAGGTATATACTCATATTACCTACCAGGAACTTAAAAATAATTACCAACTGGCACACCCGCGTGCCGCAAAGAAAGGAGGACCCCATGGAAATTAACATCAAGTCAATCCACTTCGACGCAACAGAACAGCTCCAGAGCTTCATCGAGAAGAAACTAAATAAACTGGCTCGCCGCTTCGAGTCAATCACCAAAGCCGACGTAACACTGAAAGTAGTAAAACCGGAAACTTCCATGAACAAGGAGGCTGCCGTGAAACTGACCATTCCGATGCAGGAGGAATTCTACGCCTCGAAGATTGCCGACACCTTCGAAGAAGCTGTCGATCTGTCGCTCGAAGCAATCGAACGCCAGCTACAGCGTATCAAATCGCAGAAAGATTATTGACACACGTCTGACAACACAGCAAAACGGCGCCGCATCATTCACCGATGCGGCGCCGCCGTTATATCACGTTATCCCTTGTATTCCGCCGGAGCTACCGAATGCTTTTTCCTGAACACACGCTGAAAATACTGCACGTCGGAATAGCCGCACATCCCGGCAATATCCGACAGCGACAACGGCTCTCCGGCAGCCCGCGCACGCAAAAGCTGCTCGGCACGCTGCATGCGCGCCTCAATAAGCAGCTGGGCGGCCGAGATGCCAAGCTGTGAACGAAGATGCCGGTTAAGTGTCGAGCGGCTCACGGCGGCAGCCTCAGCCATGCTGTCGACACCGGCGTCGGGATTGTCTATGTTATCCTCTATGTAGCGCCTCACGCGGTTGAGGAATGCAGTATCTTCCGGCTTCTGCTCAGGGACAAGTGGAGCCATATCATCAGACGATGCCTCAGGGCTGTCGTCCGACTGCATGGAGCGTGCCTCCATCTCTCCGATTACGGCCATATACTTATCAAGCAACTCCTGGCGCTGACGGTTGACATCGCGTATATACATAATTGTATATACAACCGCCCCGACAAGCACCACTGCAATCAACACAAACAATGCCCCGGCCCACCATGTCTCATACCAGTAAGGAGCCACCACCACGGTAAGCTCACGGTTGTTGTCGACCCATCGCCCGTATCTGTCGGTCGACTGCACCTCAAGCAGGTGTGTGCCTGCACTGAGATTGAACAATGTGACATGACGTACTGTCGCGGCACCTGTCCACGGAGAGCCGTCAAGACGCGAACGATAGAGAATGCCACTGTTGTCGGTATAGTCTATCGCAGCAAAAGCCACCGAAATGTTGCGTTGGCCCGACTCAAGAAGGAGTGTGTCACGCGCCGCCAGACAGAAATCGGGTGCACGGCCGTTGACAGCCAGTGTAGTGAACACAAGCGGCGGCACATATCCCCGGCTGTATATATTATGGGGAGTCGCGCAGAAAGCGCCCTCTTCGGCTCCGACCACCCATGTACCATCGGGCAGCATCACAGGCTCAGTCTCGGCAAACCGGCATGTATCGTTCCAGAACGTACGTCCGAAATTCACCGTCTGCTCTGTCGATGGATTGAAAGCCATCACATGATTCCGGCCCACAATCATCAACAATGTGTCGGAAACGAGAGCCATAGCCCTGCATACATCGCTTGTAAGGGTGGAATTTCCGGTGTTGAAGTGACGGAACTCGGGCATCTCGTCAAACAGGCGCTCCTCGCTTATCACATCGATTCCTGAGCTCTCGGTGCCGATTATTATATTGCCGCGGCTGTCCGTTGCCACACTCATCACTGCGTTGCTGCACAGACTTGCCGGACGATTGCCGTCACGCCTTACAGCTCTCAGCCTCGTATTGCGGCAGTCGGCCGAGTCAACAGTACCGACAAGCAGCCCGTCGGTTGTAGCCGCAATTATGTTGTCGGAAGGTGTGATGACAAGTTTCCTCACCTTATATCCTCCCAGAGTCTCTGAAAGCACAGGCTTCTCGGCCTGCGGATTTTCACAGCATTTCACGCCGGCCCCGAACGTAGCTATCCACAGCCGGCCATATCTGTCCTCGGCAATATCATATACCGCATCATCCGATATGCGCTCTCCGCCATTCTTCACGAGAGAGCCCGGCTTTCCGCCTATCCATATGTCGCCCTGTCGCGTCTGGTAGATGCAGTAAGGCGCAGTCTCAAACGGGATAGTCCTTACAAGCGATCCGCCGCGGTCGTATACATTTATACAGTGAGAGTTGCGCAGACCTACCCACAGCATACTGTCGCGGTCAACCATCAACGAGCGCGGATGTGCTCCCGATGTGCCATCAAGCAACCGCGCCGGATGATGCGGAAAACATGTCTTGGATAATCCCGACGGGGCAGCTCTCCAGATATTGCCCTGCCGGTCGGTCATACCTCTCCACGTGCGGCCCATTATCCCCTTCAGAGAGTCTTTTCTCTCCTCCGGAATATCGCGGAAGGTGTAGAGCGACAAATCAAACTCATATATGTCGTCGTCGGTGCGGCACACTATATTGCCCCGCTCCGAAAGCAGAATGTCACGTATGCGGTTGGTGCCGATGGCCGCACTGTCGCCCGGACGGATTTTCATCCTGTGGAACTCATATCCGTCGTAACAGTCAAGACCATTCCATGTGGCAAACCACATCAGGCCGTTCCTGTCCTGTAGCCCTCCGCCGACAAGCGTGCTCGACAATCCGTTGCTATCGTCATAGCGCACCGTAAGGCAAGGCTCAATCTGCCCTGCAGTCAGAAAAAGCCCGGCCAGCAGAACAATCGCTATAATTGCAGTCCGGTAGTAGTTCATCCGTAGATTTTCGGTTCAATTCTTGCCAAAGATAGTGAAATTTCACTGTTCATGGCCATTTTGAACCGTTTTTCAGCCTGATTGAGCCGTTTTTCACCACTGATACACACCGCTGACGCTAATTTTGTATTCCGCATAAGTAAGTCGTAAAAATTATTTTATATTTCCGGCGAGAGGATTTTTGATTGATTTTTCCTCGATGAGGAAGGAGTGTAGCGAGCTACATGACTGTCGAAGAGAGGGAAAAGCGGCAAAAAGACTCTGCCTGAAATATAAAGTTTGAAAAGTATTCATATACGTAATAATTTTTACGACTTACTTAATAATTCAAATATCCAACCTTAAAAATTGCAACAATGAAAACAATCAGAGCATTGCTGTTGGCACTGTCGACAGTTGCATGCATCCCTCATGCAGCGACGGCCGCCGAACAGACAACCGTAGTCCACTGGGAGTTTACCTCAGGCTACAACGAGGCCAAAGAAGGCACTACCGCAGTCTACACACCCGACGAGTCGGGATGGGCCGCATCGGCCAATCAGAAGTGGTCGGCACTGCAGCCCTACTTCCTACCCAACATTTCCGCGCTGCCCCAGGATGAATGCCGGGTAACACTGCACACAAGCGACGGCAAATGGCAGCTGACTTCAAGTGGCTCCACACCAAACTACCTGCTGCGTCTGAATACTGCCTCGACAACCAAATTCACCGCCAAAGCCGACTATACCGACCCGTCGAAGCATGACCAGTACTTCGAAGTGTCGCTGCCTACAAAGTCGCTTACCAATGTGAAAGTAAACTTTGCAATCGGCGACGGCTCAAGTTCGTCAACACCTTTCGGTGTAATATATTCGACCGACGGAGGCAACACCTGGAACATACTTGACGACTATACCGCCGCAAGCCACTGGAACAAGTACAACGACGCCACCTACTCTCTTGACGCCGACAACCGCGACAGTCTCATCATACGCATGCTCATACAATCGGCGACAAAAACGAGCAACTACAACCTGAAGTATGTCAACATCCTTGCCGACGACTTCCAGGGTCCCGAACTCGTAAGCATCATCCCCGCCGACGGCGATACCGATGTAGTGCCCTCCGGCAAAGTGACCATGCTCTTCAACGAGAGCATCGAGCTTAAGGACAACGCTTCGGCTACGCTTACCAACAATGCCACCAATGCGACACAAAGCATAGCGCCTGTAATCAACAACACAAAAGCGTCGTTCCCCTTTGAAGAACTCGATCTGTCGACATCATACACATTCGTAATGCCGGCCAACTCATTCGTCGACCTCGCCGGCAACATCTGCGACAAAGAGTATCGCGCTACTTTCACCACTTCGGCAAACCGCCCCATAGAGCCACCGGTGCTTGAGAGCAAAAACAGACTGTGGTATAACCGTCCCGCCGGTTATTGGGAAGAAGCCCTTCCGCTCGGCAACGGACGCCTCGGAGCAATGGTAAGCGGCAGCGTGGCTGTAGACACCCTGCAACTTAACGAAGACACATTCTGGGGACAGTCGCCCAACACCAACCACAATCCCAAAGCCGCCTCCGTACTCAAGCAGGTGCAGGATTACATATTCTCCAAAGACTATGTGTCGGCACAGCGTCTGGCCATACCCAACTGGATGTCGGAGGGCTCCCACGGTGCCCAGTATCAGGCCGCAGGATGTGTGCTCGTAGGATTCCCCGGACATCGCTTCGACGATGAAGAGGGAGGAGCCACAACCGGCTCGAAAGACGTGCAGGCATATGTGCGCGACCTCGACATGTCACGCGCTGTAGCCACAACATCATATGTGGCCGACGGGGTGACCTACACACGCGAAGTGTTTACTTCGTTTGACGACAACGTGACCATAATGCGACTCAAGGCCTCCGAGCCCGGACACCTGAACTTCAACGTAAGCTATGCCGCTCCGGCAAAGACAAATATGGAGAAACTCGGCGTAAACACCATCACCGCCGACGGCATGATAAAGGCATCGCTCATTCCGGCCAAATCGCAGAGCGAGAATGTCGACAACAAACTTACATGCTTTACATTCATAAAAGTAATCAACGACGGTGGCACACAGACCGCCTCTGGCAAACGCAACATCATACAGCATGGTATAGTAGCCGGAAATACAGCAGCTCCCGAGATTAGCATCAGCGACGCCACAAGCGCGACAATCATCATCTCATCGGCCACAAATTTCGTCAACTACAATGACATAAGCGACGATGCCGAGGCCAAGGCGCTTGAATACATCACCAAGTATCTCGACAAGCAGAAGGACTACGACACCACCCTTGCAGGACATACAAAAAAATACAAGGAGCAATTTGACCGTGTGAGCCTCGAACTGGGCGAAAATCCTGCACGCGAGAAAAAGGATACCGAACAGCGCATCAAAGAATTCTACTCCGACCCCGACGACCCCGGACTCGTAGAAAACTACTTCCAGTTCGGACGCTACCTGCTCATATGCTCATCGCAGCCCGGCACTCAGCCTGCCAATCTCCAGGGCATATGGAACCCCAACGCCCGCCAGTATCCGGCCTGGGACTCCAAGTATACCACCAATATCAATGTCGAGATGAACTACTGGGCCGCTGAGGTAGCCAACCTCTCGGAATGCCACGACCCGTTCATCGAGTTGGTGAAGGATGTGGCCGAAACCGGCGCACAGACAGCCCGTGAGATGTATGGCGCACGCGGATGGGCTCTCCACCACAATACCGACCTGTGGCGTACGACAGGCGCTGTCGACAACGGCCCTGTAGGCGTATGGCCTACATGCAACGCATGGTTCTGCTCACACCTCTGGGAGAAATACCTCTTCTCGGGCGACAAGGCATATCTCGCCGATATATACCCCGTAATGAAAGGATGCTCCGAATTCTTCCAGGATTTCCTTGTCGAGGACCCCAACACAGGATATATGGTAGTATGTCCGTCAAACTCACCCGAAAATCACCCGGGCCTCTACTCCTACACCAACGATGCAGGCTCCAAGGTAAATGTGGCCATGTTCGGAGGTGTGGCCATGGACAACCAGATGGTATACGACATACTCAAGAATACAGCCGAAGCTGCCAACATACTCGGCAAGGACTCAGACTTCGCTAAAGAGCTTGATGCCCTCAGAGCACGCCTTACTCCCTACAAGATAGGAAAATACGGTCAGGTACAGGAATGGCAGGAAGACTGGGACCGCGAATCGACCTCCCACCGCCATCTCTCGCACCTCTGGGGCGCATATCCCGGCAACCAGGTGTCGCCCTACGAGAATCCCGTGCTCTTCCAGGGTGTACACAAATCACTCACCGGACGAGGCGATGCCGCACGCGGATGGTCGATGGGCTGGAAGGTATGTGCCTGGGCCCGCATGCTCGACGGCAATCACGCCCTGTCGATTATCAGAAACCAATTGCGCCTGGTATCGCCCAACATCACCATGTCGGACCCCAACGGAGGCACTTACGCCAACATGTTTGACGCACACGCTCCATTCCAGATCGACGGCAACTTCGGATGCTGTGCAGGCATAGCCGAGATGCTGCTGCAATCTCACGCCGGATTCATACACCTGCTCCCGGCACTCCCCGATAAATGGTCATGCGGTACAGTGACCGGTCTGCGCGCACGCGGCGGATTTGAAATCGTATCGCTGTCATGGAAAGAGGGCAATGTCGACAATGTCAAAATCAGGTCGACAATCGGAGGCAACCTGCGACTTCGCTCCAACACTCCCCTCTTCATGGCCGACGGCACTCCTCTCACAGCCGCAGAGGGCGACAACACCAACGAGATAACCCAGCCTTACGGCATGCCCGACCCGATTGTGGCCGACAGCAAAAAGATACCTGATACCGTACTGCCTCAGACATATCTCTACGACATACCCACCGTGGCCGGCGAGGAGATTGAACTGACATCCAACAACACATCATCGATTGACTCAATTATCGACAACAACGCTACCGCATCGATGTCGGATGAAGCCTACAGCCTGTACGGCCTGAAAGTCAATGACGACTATAAAGGCATCGTAATAAAGAACGGCAACAAATACGTAAACCGCTAACCGGTAAAAACGTCTGTCAATAAACAACGCCGTGCGTTTCAATATACTGAACGCACGGCGTTGATATTATCTATTCAACCATACATTATCAAAGCATCGCAAGCGATTTGCGTATGGCCGACTCGACTTTGATTGACGGCTCGGCCTCAAATAGCTTTTTAAGCACCTTCTGAGAAGCCGGTTTGGGAAATCCAAGCATCACGAGAGCAGCAAGCGCTTCCTCAAACACCTCGGAGTTGGCTGCCGCCATGGGGAGGAGGGTCGCCGCGTCGTCGGATGGATGCACTTTGTCCTTCAGGTCGACAATCACACGCTCGGCAGTCTTGGCTCCGATACCTTTTACGGCTTTCAGGCGTCGCGTATCTCCGGCCACAATCACCTGCTCGAGCTCGGCCACAGGAATCGATGACAGCATGATGCGTGCTGTCGAGGCCCCGACACCGCTCACTCCTATCAGCAGGCGGAACAACGCGCGCTCACGCTCTTCGGCAAAACCATAAAGCAGCCACGCGTCCTCGCGTATCACCTCATGACACAGCAGCTTTACCGTAGCATGAGTGGCCAGTGCGGCCTCAAGTCCAGTATATGTAGGCAGAGTGATGGACAGCGAATAAGCCACGCCTCCCGCGGTCTCGACAATAGCGTCGGTAGGAGTAAGCTCTATCAGAGCTCCTTTGACATATTCAATCATCGCGCCCCGTCAGATAAGTTTCTCCAGGGTGCCGGTAGTACGCGCCACATCCTCGTCGGTCACCTCATAGTTGGCCAGGTCGCCGGCAATGTATTGGTCGTAGGCGGCCATGTCGATAAGTCCGTGGCCCGAGAGGTTGAACAGTATTACCGGAGCTGTGCCCTCCTCGTTGGCACGCTTTGCCTCGCGTATGGCCGCGGCAATCGCATGTGAGCTTTCGGGAGCGGGTATAATACCTTCGGCGCGTGCAAAAAGAGTGGCTGCGGCAAATGTCTCAAGCTGAGGAATGTCGACAGCATCAATCATGCCGTCGCTGCGCAACTGGCTCACCACGGCGCCTGCGCCATGATAGCGGAGGCCGCCGGCATGGATATTGGCCGGTGAGAAATCGTGGCCGAGTGTATACATAGGTATAAGCGGAGTGTATCCGGCCTCATCGCCGAAATCATATTGGAGCACACCGCGTGTCAGTTTCGGACACGACGAGGGTTCGGCGGCAATGAAACGCGTAGAGCGCTCGCCCGAGAAATTATGGCGCATGAACGGGAAAGAGATGCCCGAGAAGTTGGAGCCGCCGCCGAAGCATCCGATTACAATGTCGGGATACTCGCCGGCCATCTCCATCTGCTTCTCTGCCTCAAGGCCGATGACAGTCTGGTGTAGAGCAACATGATTGAGTACAGAGCCAAGCACATATTTACAGTTGGGAGTCGACATGGCAAGTTCTACAGCCTCGGAGATTGCGGTTCCGAGCGAGCCCTGGTAATTGGGATGTTCGGTGATAATCTTGCGTCCGGCCTTGGTCGACATAGATGGCGAGGCTATTACCTCGGCTCCGTAGGTCTGCATGATAGAGCGTCGGTAGGGCTTTTGGTTGAACGATATCTTCACCATATATACAGCCAGCTCGAGACCGAAATGCTTTGCCGCAAGCGAAAGAGCCGCGCCCCACTGGCCGGCGCCTGTCTCGGTGGTGATATTGGTCACACCCTGCTTCTTGGCATAGTAGGCCTGCGGCACGGCGGAATTAAGTTTGTGGGAACCTACCGGACTTACGCTCTCGTTCTTGAAATATATATGGGCTTTTGTGTCGAGTGCCTTCTCGAGTCCGCGTGCACGCACCAGCGGGGTCGGACGCCATATGCGGTACATATCGCGCACTTCGTCGGGAATCTCTATCCATGCATCGGTAGTGTTGAATTCCTGACGTGAGGCCTCTTCGGTAAAAAGCGGCATAAGGTCCTCGGCAGTCAGAGGCTCATGAGTAGCCGGATTGAGCATCGGGCGCGGTTTAACCGGCATTTCAGCCAGTACATTATACCATGCGGTGGGGATATCTTTCTCCGACAGAAGAAATTTTTTTGATTCCATCGTGTAATATTTTTATTGTTGGGGATTAAGTATTGACTGGAGTTCACGGTCGGTATCCGTCAGACGACGGCGGCATTCCGACAGCAACTCAGTGGCTCGTCGTGTATAAGCTGCGAGAAGGTCGATATCGAGCGAATCGGCCTGCATCATCCGCAGTATCTCTTCTATCTCCGCTACAGCCTGTGTGTAGGTCATGTCGGCGACAGGTGTAAATTTAGGTACCATATTGATTGTATGTATTATTCTACGATTGAAGTGACAGTACCTCCGGCAAGTGTGGTGTGGAGCACATCGCCTGGAGCTACCTGTGATGGGTCGGTAACAGCATGTCCGCCTACGCGGGTTATGGAGTAGCCTCTGCGCAGAGTGGCCTCGGGCGACAATGCGTCGAGCAACTGTCCGAGGGCCTCTATCCTGTTGCGGCGCACCGACAATGTCGCAGCTGAGGCGGCCGCCAGAGTGGCACCGTACTTTTCAAGATTCACCCGGCGTGGTGTGGTTATACCGCTTGCTATCTGGCGTAAGGCAAGAGTAAGACGGTCAATCCTGGCCACATGCGGAGCTGTAGCCCTCGACGACAGCTGCTGAAGGGCAAGCGCCAGGCGGTCGGCCCGCGAAGATGCCCGCGCGAGCATCGCGGCCGGAAGCGCGGGAAGACGTCCCTCGATGGCTCCGAGCTGTTCCTTGCATCCGCCAAGGTATCCGGATACGGCGAGCGCGATATCACGTCCGAGCGAATCGAGACGGTCAATGCATTCCTTGCCTTTGGCCAGCAGCCACTCGGCGGCGGCTGTAGGAGTCTTCACACGTATACAGGCTACATAGTCAAGTATCGTCACATCACGCTCATGGCCGATGCCTACCATTACCGGCAGCGGGAAGCGTGCCACAGTGGCGGCCAGGTCATAATCCTCAAATCCGAGCAGGTCGGATGTAGCGCCTCCTCCACGTATTATCACCACGATATCCCACTCCGACTGCCGGCGCTCTATCGCGTCGAGAGCATCCATCACCGAACGTGCCGTACGCTCTCCCTGCATGATGGCCGGAAATAGTTGCGTGACAAAGCGCAGGCGCAGAGGCGACGCCGAAAGCTGATTCATGAAATCGCCGAAACCGGCTGCTCCGGGCGCCGACACCACTGCTATACGCAAAGTAGGCTCGGAGGGTACGAGCGAACGGTTCATGTCGAAAATACCCTCCGCTTTCAGCCGGGCTATCATCTCGTTGCGCCGCCTCATCAGGTCGCCCATCGTATAGTCGGGATTGACGGCATTTATTACAAGCGACATGCCGTAGACGGCGTGCATTGATACACTCAGGCGCACCATTACCTTAAGTCCGGTCACGAAATCCTGTCCGGTAGCCGCATAAAATCCCGACCGTATGGCCGGAAACGCGCTCGCCCAGATTGCCGCTCTCGCTTTTGCAAGAGTGCGTCCGGTAGCGGGGTCCTTCTGCAGGAGCTCCATATAGCAGTGGCCGGAGCGCACGGCCACATCCGACAGCTCGGCCGTCACCCACACGTTCTGTGTGTCGGGCGTCACTATAAGCCGCGCGATGCGCTGGTTGAGTTGTAGTAGAGTCAGTGCTTCCAAAGCAGATATTCAGACATTATTTTACAGGAACGAAACGCGATGAGTTCCATCTGTACGTAATCGACGGGAGCAGATATGGCTTCACTTGGCCGTACACATCATCCGACAGGAAATCGGAAAGGCGGTTGGTAAGCACAAGCGTAAGAGTTTCGGGCGAATACTCAGCGGAGGCGAGCATGAATGGCACCTGCGACTCCACCATCTCCGATTGTTTCTTGCCCTCTGATGTAAGCCATCCCGCCAGAGCAGGCATGGTGAAGCCCGGACCGGACAGAGGCTTCCAGTCGCGGTCATATACAGACACACGGCTGTCAGGCGCCGGAGTCAAGACAGTCTCTATACACACTATAGCTGTGTCGCCGCGCATCGGCAGCAATGCTATCTGACACTCGGAGCTTGCGGTGATTGAGACGGATAGCGACATCGGAGAGAGTGCCGTTATACGCGATTGTCCATCCATGATGTTCTTCGAGGCCTTAGCCGACCCGCTGTTGAAGTAGTCAATCATGTCGAGACGCGTGATATAGTCGATAATAGGCAATACCGACGCCGGCGCGCTGCTGAACGCTTCAGTGGCGGTAAACTGCGGATACGCCATGATACATGACACCATAGCCGCGATAATTGTAATCAGTCTGCGCATAACATTCTATATAATGTTAAGTAACTGTTCTTTTTATATAAACCGATCTGATTATCTCGATGTTTCTTCTAAAAATTTCACTCGAATAGACATTAAAATAATTTCGGCCTTATTAAAAAAAATCCGTAGAAGATATTCAAAGTTATAAAATCTTCTACGGAAACAAGCATTTTACTTATTTTTTTTGCCTTTCTTAATGAATTTGTCATAATTCCCGGCCGGTTTCCGTCGCGCCGGTTTCCCAGAGCGGGGAGCACCGTCGCCTGATGGCGCCTCCTTCTTGCGGCGCGACGCATGCGTGTAGTCCTTTTCGGGATCGGCAATCTCGGCATACAGTTTGTTGCCTACAAACTCATGTCCGGTAAGGGCCTCGACCACCCGTCGGGCGTCGGACTTCTTGACGTCGAACAGCGAGTAGCCGGGCATCAAGTCGATACGGCCTACGTCGACACGCTGTCCGGCAACCGTATGGTTAAGTATGTCAATGAGGTTTCCGGCAAAGAATCCGTCGCTTTTTCCTGCGTTGACATATATTCGCGCCATGCCCCGGTCGGCGGTACGGCGGTCTTTTTCTCTTGGCGAAATTGTCTTGTCCTTATCCTTGCGGCCGCGTCCGGCAGGCTTCTCGTCGATATAGTCGATTTTCGGCGCATCCTTGTAGTAGTCGAGCAGACGGTTGAACTCGAGCGACAGTATGCGCTTAAGCAAATCCTGCTGCGACAGCCATCCGAGCTTTCGCTCCACTCCGGTGAAGTAGCGTGATATCTGGTCGTCGTCGACCTGCACACGCTCCAGTCGGTCGGCAAGATTGTAGAGCTGCTTCTCTATGATATGGTCGGGCGTGGGCACATCCTTGCGCTCGAAGGTCTTGCCTATGCGCTTCTCGATATCGCGCAGTTTGCCGCGCTCGCGCGAATGTATTATAGCAATCGATATGCCGGTCTTGCCAGCGCGTCCTGTACGACCCGAGCGATGGGTATACGTTGCAACATCGTCGGGGAGTCCGTAGTTGATGACATGAGTGAGGTCGCTCACGTCGAGACCGCGTGCGGCGACATCGGTGGCGACAAGTATGCGCAACACATGGTCGCGGAATTTCTTCATCACCATATCGCGTTGCTGCTGCGACAGCTCTCCGTGGAGGGAGTCGGCGTTGTAGCCATCCTGAATGAGCCAGTCGGCAATCTCCTGAGTCTCCTTGCGTGTGCGGCAGAACACAATCGCGTAAATGTTGGGATTGTCGTCGGCGATGCGTTTCAGGGCGAGGTACTTGTCGCGCGCATGTACCATGTAGTATATATGGCGCACATTCTCGGCCCCGGAGTTCTTAACGCCTACCACAAACTCCTGCGGATTGTTCATGAACCGCTGGGCGATGCGTGCTATTTCCTTGGGCATGGTGGCCGAGAACATCAGCATCTTGCGATTCTCGGGCACATGGGTGAGTATGTCGTTGATGTCGTCGACGAATCCCATGTTGAGCATCTCGTCGGCCTCGTCGAGGATTACGGTGTGCACCCCGGTAAGGTTTACGACATTGCGGTTGATAAGGTCGATAAGTCGGCCCGGGGTAGCCACGATAATCTGGACGCCCTGTCGAAGCGCACGTATCTGGCTCTCGATGCTTGAGCCTCCATACACGGGGAGCACCTTAAGGGAGGGCATGTATTTGGAGAAGTCGGCCAAATCGCTGCTTATCTGAAGGCAGAGCTCGCGTGTAGGCGCAATTATGAGCGCCTGCGGAGCGTTGACATGAGTGTCGGTACGTTGCAGCACAGGCAGTCCGAAAGCGGCAGTCTTGCCTGTGCCGGTCTGTGCGAGCGCCACTACATCGCCATCCTCATTCAGGAGGTGGGGTATCACCATCTCCTGTACAGGCATCGGGGTTTCAAACCCCATTTCTTCGATAGCGCGGCGCAGGGGTTCACTTACGCCTAATTGTTCAAAAGTTTTTGTCATTTTTCTCTCATAAATATGTTGACCGGAGTCCCCGTAAAGTCCCATTTCTCGCGGATCTTGTTCTCAAGATAGCGGCGATAGGGTTCCTTTACCCACTGGGGAAGGTTGCAGAAGAAAACGAATGTCGGGATTATCGATTCCTTCAGCATGGTCACATACTTGATCTTGATATACTTGCCCTTGTTGGCGGGTGGCGGATAGGCTCCGATTACCTCCTGCATGTAGGTGTTGAGCTGGGAGGTAGGTATGATGCGGTTGCGGTTGTGGTAGACATTCACAGCTGTCTCCAGTACCTTGAAAATACGCTGCTTGGTAAGCGCCGAGCCGAATATGATGGGGAAATCGGTAAACGGTGCGAAACGCTGGCGGATGGTCTGCTCGAAGTGGCGGATGGATTCGTTGGACTTGTCGGCCACGAGATCCCATTTGTTGACACACACCACAAGGCCTTTCTTGTTGCGCTGTATCAGCGAGAAGATGTTGACATCCTGAGCCTCGATGCCTCGGGTGGCATCAATCATGAGGATGCACACGTCGGAAGCCTCGATTGAGCGTATCGAGCGTATTACAGAGTAATACTCTATATCCTCGTTGACCTTGGTCTTCTTGCGGATACCGGCGGTATCCACAAGGTAGAAGTCGAAGCCAAACTTGTTGTAGCGGGTGTATATAGAGTCGCGTGTGGTGCCGGCGATATCGGTCACAATATTGCGGTCTTCGCCGATAAACGCGTTGATTATCGATGATTTGCCGGCATTCGGGCGTCCTACGATAGCAAATTTAGGGATACTCTCGAGGTGCTCTTCCTCACCGTCGTCCTCCGGCAGATCCTTTACAATCTCGTCAAGAAGGTCGCCGGTGCCTGAGCCGTTGGAGGCCGATACCGTAAACGGGTCTCCGAGGCCGAGCTTGTAGAATTCAGGCACGTTGTAAATCCAGTCGTTGGAGTCAACCTTGTTGGCCACGAGTATGACAGGCTTCTTGGAGCGGCGCAGGATTTCCGCCACATGATCGTCAAGATCAGTGACTCCGTTCATCGCATCGACTACAAAAAGTATTACATCAGCCTCTTCGATTGCCAGCTGTACCTGCTTGTTGATTTCCGATTCAAATATATCTTCGGAGTTTACTACCCATCCGCCGGTGTCTACGATTGAAAATTCCTTGCCAATCCAGTCGACCTTGCCATACTGGCGGTCGCGTGTTGTACCGGCCATATCGTCGACTATCGCTGTGCGGGTCTGGGTGAGACGGTTGAAAAGCGTGGATTTACCCACGTTAGGTCGTCCGACTATTGCTACGAGTCTTCCCATTATATTCTATATATTTTTTCAAACTGCAAATTTAACATTTTTAAAGATAGTAACCTACCTTATCTCCCAATATAAACAACCACGATTATCGATTAACGTCGTATTTAACACTTTTTATGCAAATACGATAGCCTACTGAGAATCCATAGATAGATAAGACCTGGCGAAAATTGCCATAATTTTGGTAAATTTGCGCATACAATCTATACAACAGCTCAATATGATGAAAACCTCTCTACGTTGCATTCTTGCCGGAATCGCATCATGTACAATGCTATACGTCAGCGCTTTCCCTCTTCAGCCCAAGCCGGCCGAGGAGCTTACGGGACGTGAATTATCAGCACAGTACTATGCGTATCCGTATACCGACAGCCCCGCTCCGGCACTCACACCCACACCCGACGGATATGAGCCGTTTCATATCGAACACTACGGACGCCACGGCTCGCGCTGGCTTATCGACCAGCGTGACTACGAATATCCGTTGGCCGAACTGGAGAAAGCTGAACGCAACGGATACCTTACCCCTCTTGGCAAAGAGACTCTGCAACTGCTCCGCGATATTGCCGACAAGGAACAGGGACGCCGCGAAGAGCTTACCGACATGGGGGCACTGCAGCATCAGCTTATCGGAGAGCGTATGGTCGGGAATTTCCCGCAGGTGTTTGCTCCCGGCTCGACAGTCAACGCAAAATCGACGATAGTGATACGCTGTATCCTATCCATGGTCAACGAACTCAACGCGATAAGCCGACTGGCACCGGGCGCTAAAGTGCTCTCCGACGCAAGCAACGCCGACATGCACTACATGAATTTTGACGATACGACCGGAGTAAAGATACGCAAGGCCGTAAAGAAAAAGGAACTGAAAAAATTTCAGGCAAAATATCCTGAAAATGGAGAGTTTCTCAACCGCCTCATAAGCAATCAGAAATTCATACACGACAGCATCGACAACAGCCGTGTCGAACGACGCCTTTGGCGAGTGCTCTCCAACATGCAAAGCCACATAGGGATGCCTTGGCTCACCGACCGAGTGTTCACCCGCGAGGAGCAGCGCGGCCAGTGGATGCGCTCCAACGCCAGCTGGTTTGTCGACGCCGGCAACAGCAAGCTGACAAAAAACAGAGCACAGTACAGCCAGCGCCATCTCCTGCGCAACTTTATCGAAAGCGCCGATACCGCAGTAACATCCCCACGGGTAAGCGCCAACCTGCGGTTCGGCCACGACGGCATGTTGCTGCCGCTTACCGTGCTGATGGAAATCAATGACTATGGCCGGGAAATCAACAGCCTCGACGAGCTTGAGCAGTCGCGCTGGTATTGCCACGACATAATACCGATGGCCGCAAACATACAGATGATTTTCTATCGCCCGACAGGCTCGACCGACCCCGGCGATGTATTGGTAAAGGTGCTTCTCAACGAGAATGAGACTGTACTCCCCGCAACACCGGTAAGCGGACCCTACTACCGCTGGAAAGACCTCAGAACATATTATCTTGACAAACTTAACTCACTCAAATGAAGAAATTTGCAGCAATAACAGCATTCCTACTGTCGCTATCGTCAACAGCCATAGCGCAGGAAGCGAAATATATATTTTATTTCATAGGCGACGGCATGGGCATGGGACATGTCATGGGGGCAGAGGCCTACAACCGCACTGTGGCCGGCAATGACACTCCGTTGATGATGATGCAGTTTCCTGTGGCATCGCAGTGTACCACACACTCGGCATCGTCGCCGGTGACCGACTCGGCTGCTGCCGGCACAGCCCTGTCTACAGGCACAAAGACCACCAACGGCATGCTCGGCATGGCTCCTGACTCATCCCATATCAGCTCGATAGCCGTAGACCTACAGAAGAGGGGCTATGGCATCGGCATAATCACTACGGAGGATGCCGACGACGCAACTCCAGGCGCATTCTACGCCCATGTGCCGAGCCGAGGCATGTTCTATGAGATAGGATGCGACGCCGCACGCTGCGGTTTTGACTTCATCGCCGGACGCAGTCTGCGTGGAACCGTACGCGACGGCAAAGCGACCGACCTCGAAAAGAGATTTGCCGACAACGGCGTGGATGTAGTGCGCGGACTCGCAGCACTGAGCCGCTCCAAGTCGGAAAAAGTGATGCTGCTCGACAGCATAGCATTCCCCGACGTATGGTACTATACCATCGATTCGGTGCCGGGGCTCTCCCTCGCCTCAATGACCGAGGCCTGCATGAAGCACCTTGAAAAGAACGGCCGCGACAAGTGGTTTATAATGGTCGAAGGCGGCAATATCGACCATGCCGGACACGCCAACGACGCCGGTACGGTGATAAAAGAGGTGCTCAACTACGATGATGTGATACGCATGGCCTACGACTTCTATCTCGCCCACCCCGACGAGACCCTGATTGTAGTCACCTCCGACCATGAGACCGGAGGTATCGGACTCGGAAACAACTCACTCGGCTATAACCTTCAGCTCAAGCATTACGACCATCAGCGGATATCGAAGGAGCGCTTTACGGTATATTGCCGCGACATAATCAAATCGGGCAAGTCGTATTCGTGGGAAGAGATGAAGGGATACCTGACCGAAATGCTCGGATTCTGGACATATGTGCCCGTCAGCGACAAGAACACCGAACGTCTCCGTGCAATCTACGACAAGGCCATCACCCGCAACGAGGGTACCGACAATCATACCCTGTACAAGACATTCGACCAGTTTACCGAAGCCGTCTACGACGTGCTCGACAAAGCCACCGGCATAGGCTGGACCTCCAACAAGCATACCGCCGGGCTGGTGCCCGTATATGCCGTAGGAGTGGGTGCCGAGCGCTTCGCCACATTCAACGACAACACTCAGATTCCCCGCAAAATCCTCGAAGCAACGCGCTGACAGGATACGGGAAGCACACAGTCCTGATATACAAATACAGCAGTGGCGCACATTGGACTCGAGGGCGCTGTGCGCCACCACTTTTTTATGAATGTATCTGTTATGGCGGGTTT
>NZ_JAIDKI010000135.1 GCF_029051885.1 Muribaculum sp. | reverse complement strand
ATACGAGACAACCGGTAATTTTATAATTCCTCACTCTCTTGCTGATTTTGAAATAAATGCAAAAATATATCAACGATGTTAAACAAATTACCTCCAGTCGGTCAATCGCCGGCATCTTTCCGCCTGCTCTTCGGTCGTTATGGAACCCCATAACTCCCTCATCACAAGCGAAAATATGCTCGACGATTGACCGCCCTGACGGTAACATTTATTATTAAACAAGCTCTAAATATATATCTTTATTTAACCCCACGAAAATGACGACAACCAATAGTTATGGCGCACTCTTCGATCTTGATGGTGTGCTGGTTGATACGGAAGGTACTTACTCGCTTTTCTGGAGCGAGGCAGGGCGTAGATATCATCCTGAGATTCCTAATTTTGATATGAAGATAAAAGGGTCCACACTGCCACGCATACTTGAGGCATATTTCCCGGATCCGGATATATCGGCAGCTGTATGTGCCGAGCTTGATGTTTTTGAGAATGCAATGGACTTTCCATTGTTTGATGGAGTCGTTGAGTTTCTGTCAGACCTCAGGAATCATGGCATACCGGCTGCGATAGTAACCAGCAGTGGGCCGGATAAGATGAGGCGTCTGTTTGCAAGAAATCCTGACTTTGCTTCATATTTTGATGCTATCGTCACTTCGGGTGATGTCACTCTTTCCAAGCCTGATCCACAGTGCTATATTATTGGCGCAGGCAAGATTGGAGTTGATATCGAGCGGTGCTATGTGTTTGAGGATTCTCTCAACGGACTTGCATCGGGAATGGCTTCAGGAGCCACAGTAATCGGCATTGCTACAACATTGGCCGCCGCTGAACTTGACGGTCGTGCCCATGCGGTGGTGCCTTCCCTCGCATCCATGTCAGTCGACAAAATGCTTGAGGTGAAGCGCTGACCATTGTTTCGCGCCTTATTCTGCCATAGCAAGGGCGGTATCAAGAGAGATATTACAGGCAAGTACTTTAGGCCTGGAAAATATCAGCTTGATGCCGCCCTTGTTATGGTCTAAGGCTATATTATGATGTCAATGCCGGTGCATAAAATGCAAGAGGGTTATCACTGGTCGTCGTTGCTGTCGCGTACGACAGTGAGCATATGGGCTGCGATATAATCGGAGAATTGCTGCTTATAGCTGTCGCTTACAGGGATTGCATGACGTCCGAAGAGTATGCGGTTGCGCTCGATGACGCGTATCTTTGTCGCGTTTATGATGTAGCTGCGGTGAACCCTTAGAAATATGTTGGACGGCAGAGTGCGCTCGAGAGTTTTCATGTTCATGAGTGTCATTATGGCTTTTTCTTCTCCATCGACATAGATTTTTACGTAGTCCTTCACCCCTTCGATGAATATTATATCGCGTACAGGAATCTGCACCAGACGATATTCGCTCTTCACCATGATATATTCGCGCGAGGTATCGGATGCCTCGGCGCGGCGGCGCAGGTCTGCCCATGCAAGGGCACGGTTGGCCGAACCTATGAATTCTTCATAGCTCACCGGTTTAAGCAGGAAATCAAGTGCTCCGACCTTGAAGCCTTCTATTGCGAATTTGTCGTAGGCTGTAGTGAAAACGATACGACATGTAGGAGGTACGATTCTTGCGAATTCCATACCGTTTAGCTGTGGCATGTTGATGTCGAGGTATATTACATCGATAGCCTCTTCTATTACTGTCTTTACAGCCTCTTGAGCGGAACCGAAACTTCCGGCAAGTTCCATGAATGGAGTCTTTTCGATATATGATGCGATGAGATCGCGGGCAAGTGGCTCGTCGTCGACGATGCAGCAGCGTAGAGTTGTCATAGATATGTTTTTGGGGGTTGTAATTACAGAGTGGTTAATATGTACTATGATGGTGTTTGCAGAGTCTGTAGTTTTGATTATATTTCGATTTTATCTTTTAGATCGATAATCATGCTGACTGTGTAGATTCCATCTTGTACTGTGGTATGTATTAGTGCTTTATCACCATAGATTAGCGTAAGTCGCCGTCGGAGATTGGCATCGCCTATGCCATGGTCTTTGCCGGTTCCCGGCTCATTGGCGGCATCGGATATCTTGCATCGGTTGGCAAAGCGGGCTTTTACTATACCTTGGCGGCATGTGATGTCAATATCGATAAACGCGTCGGGCATGCCTGTATTGCCATGTTTGAATGCATTCTCAACCGGTGATATGAATATAAGCGGTGCGACACGAAGTTCAGGAGTATCGTTGCTTAGAGCTACGTTTATGGGCATTCCTGTACCGAGGCGCATACGCATCAGTTCGACATAACTGCCGATGAACGACAGCTCGTCGTCAAGCTGTACGGTTGGAGTATTTTCATATAGTACATATCGTAGCATCTTGCTGAGAACATGTACGGCTTTCTGTGCTTTGTCTGGACTGATGGCAATCAGTGCATATATGGAGTTGAGAGTGTTGAACAGAAAGTGAGGATTGAGCTGGCGTTTGAGGCTCTCGAGTTCGTCGTGCTGGCGTAGTGTCTCTATTTCCTGTTTCTGCTGTCGCATCTTCATCCAGTAGTCGCTCAGTTTCATTGCCAGACTAAGACCAATGGTGAGAATCACCATTATTATGTCGCGCACTGATATGGACACAAATTTCAGCCATGGACGTATAGCGTCGTCGACATGTGGAATGTGTGGGTGCGGGGGAACTCCTCGGGGAGGTGCCGACAGAAGGATTACGGCCATAAACAGGATAATTACTACGATATTCCACCCTAATAGTTTTACGAATCCCTTAGGGCGTGGCAGGCAACGGTCGATTATGACGTAGTAGTTGAGAAAGAATATCGCGATGTATAGTGCCGCCCTTATATATATGCGCCATGGCCATGCCTTAGGGTAATGGTGGTTGGTCGTCATCAGTACTTCCGGCAGGATGAATATCATGGATACAATCAGAAACTGGGTGATTATTTTCACCAGGCGCTGCTGTCTGGCCGATGGTTCGCTGTTGTCGGGAATACTTTTTATCATGTCAGTCGGCATATTGCAGGGGGAAGTAATGTTGATGTTATTATATAAACGTATGGAATATGCATTAAATTGTAATAAAACACAGGTCTATTCGTAGCGTAGAGCTTCTATCGGATCGAGTGAGGCTGCTTTCTTTGCCGGATACCAGCCGAAGAAAACACCGGTAACGGTACATACTACGAATGACAGTACCATAGAATATACCTGAACCGATACGGGCCAGTGCATTATTATATTGACGCTCCATGAGGCGAGTATTCCGAGTATTACTCCGATTATACCTCCGGTGACACTGATTATTACTGCTTCGATAAGGAATTGCGACAGAATATCTATACCTCGGGCTCCCAGCGACATACGCAGTCCTATCTCTCGGGTGCGTTCTGTTACTGACACATACATTATATTCATGATGCCGATGCCTCCGACCAGCAGGGATATACCTGCGATGCATGCCAGCAGCACTGTAAGCATGTCGGAGGTCGAGCTGAGCATTTCGCTGAGTTCCTTCTGTGAGCGTATGTCGAAGTCATCGTCGGCCCCTTCCTTGAGTTTGTGCTGTTCACGCAGTATTTCGGTTATTTCGTCAATGGCCTGGTCGGTATATTCCTCGTCAATGGCGCTGGCAAACAGTCCTTGAAGGTGGTCGGTAGCCAGTACACGCTTCATTACGGTCGTGTATGGCGCAAGCACTACATCGTCCTGGTCCATGCCCATCGAGTTGGTGCCCTTTGGAGTGAGTGTGCCTACGACCTTCAGCGGAATTTTGTTGAACCTGACTATGCGCCCTATCGGGTTGCTGCCGTCGGGAAACAGATTGTCGATTACCGTCTGTCCCAGGAGGCATACCTTGGCGGCTGATTTGATATCCTGTTCAGTAAACATTTCTCCGTCGGCTACCGATACTTTACGTATGTCGAGATAGTCGGGGGTGATACCGTAGACTGTTGAGGGATAGTTATTGTTGCCGTTGATGAATTGTCCGCCGCTGTTTACCGATGGAGATACGGCGGTCACATATCTGGCCTTGTCGCGTATTGCCTCGTAGTCGGCTACTTCAAGAGTCTGGGTGTCGTCGGCACTTTGGCGCACACCGCCGCGCTGCATGTTGCCGGGGTGTATCATTATCATGTTTGAGCCCATCTCGCTTATCTGGGCCCTTATACTGTCCTTTGAGCCTTGTCCGATGGCGAGCATGGTTATGACCGAAGCTACACCGATGATGATACCAAGCATTGTCAGGAAGCAGCGCAGCTTGTTGTTTGATAGCGCTTTGAGGGCTATTTTCAGAAGATTGGCGAAGTTCATTGCAGGAAAATATCAGTCGTCGTCGCGTGGTAGTGATTCATAAATTGCTTTTGCCGATTCCGGCGAAGGATTAAGGGTGTCGCTTACGATGCGTCCGTCACGCAGCACGATGTTGCGCGAGGAGTAGGCGGCAAGGTCGGGATTGTGGGTCACAAATATTATAGTGCGTCCGCGGGCGTGCAATTCCTGAAAAAGCACAAGTATGCTGAACGAGGTGCGTGTGTCAAGATTTCCCGTGGCCTCGTCGGCGAGGATTATCACCGGGTCATTGACAAGCGCACGTGCTATGGCCACACGCTGTTGCTGTCCTCCTGACATCTGGTTGCTCTTATGATAGAGCCTGTCGTGGAGGCCCACTGCCTCAAGGGCGCTTACCGCGCGGTTTCTTCGCTCTTTTGCTGATACATTTGAGTTGTAGAGCAACGGAAGTTCGACATTCTCTATGGCTGTGGTCTTTGGCAGAAGGTTGTAGTTTTGAAACACGAAACCGATTTTGCGATTGCGTGTGAACGCACGTTTGTTCTTACTCATTGAGGCCACAGATACTCCGTCAAGCAGATAGTCGCCACGGGTGGGGGTGTCAAGGCATCCCAGCAGATTGAGTAACGTCGATTTGCCTGAGCCGGAGGTTCCCATAATTGTCACGAACTCACCCTCGTGGATTGTGAATGACACTCCGCGCAAGGCATGCACCTTTTCGCCTCCTACAATGAAGTCGCGCCTCAATTCCTCCACACGGATTATCTCTCTCTTTTCCTCCGGAGATTTTGATTTGTTGCTCATTGTGTTATTTTTTTCTGTGGGGAGGCTGTGGTGCGAAGGGGCTCTGTTCAGTGTTCTGATCCGATGGCGGGACACCAAAACCTGCGGTATCATATTCCAGGGCTATTGTCTCGCCTTCGTTGAGTCCGGAGATAATCTGGGTCATGTTGCCGTTGCTTTCGCCAACGGTGATTTTGACAGGCACGAGGTTGTCGCCGCGCACAGCCCATACGGTATGCTGGTCTGATTCTGTAGTGCCAGCCAAGGTATGGCCGCTTTCAGGTTGTGGAAGTCCTTTTGCGTCAGGAAACTCCCTCGGAGTAAAGCGAAGCGCACGGTTGGGTATGGCAAGCACTCCTTTCTCTTCTGTAACATTGATTGAGAGATTGGCTGTGAGGCCGGGTATGAGTTTATGGTCGGGATTGGGTGCGGCTACTATTACCTCATATGTGACTACGTTGCTCTCTGTGGTAGGATTGAGGCGTACCTGGGTTACTTTTCCTTCAAATTTATCGTCGGGATATGCGTCGACAGTGAATGTTGCAGTCTGTCCCATTTTTACCTGGCCTATGTCGGCTTCATCCACGTTGCCTACTACCTGCATGTTGTCAAGGTCGGCTATCACATAGAGATTCTGTACGTTCATCGACGATACTACAGTCTGTCCAACCTCTACTTCGCGGGATATGACTACCCCGTCGATTGGTGAGTATATCTCGGCATAGTTGAGATTTTTAGCTGCTCGCACGCGGTCGGCCTGAGCTTTTTCGTAGGTGGTCTTTGACACCTCGTATTCTTTTAGAGACGTCTGATACTCATAGTCGCTTATGAGCTGCTTGTCGTGAAGCTGTCGGTCACGCTCGTAGTTTGTGCGGTTATATTCATAGGTCAGACGTGCCGACTCCATGTTTGCGTCGGCGCTTCGCAACTCGCTTTCAAGCAGAGTTTTCTCAATTTCGGCGATAAGTTCTCCCTTGGTTACCACTGAATTGTAGTCGGCATATAGCTTGTCGACGATACCGGTGACCTGAGTACCTACGTCGACTTGTGTTACTGATTCTACGGTACCTGTGGCTGTCACTGATTCGCTTATGTCGGCACGTTCTACCTTAGCAGTCTCAAGCCGTATTTCCGGCTTTTTGGAGCAGGATACGGCAGTCAAGGCCAGTAGTGTTGTGAGCAGAATGATGTGGGAGTTCGGTTTCATATGATGATTTGATAGAATTTGTGTTGATGTGATTTGCTATTAGTCAGGATTTTAAAGGTTTATTTCGGCTGTGCGGTAGAATTCTATAAGTTTTCGGTCGAGCATAGCCATGAAGCGGGCCTGTAGGAGGGTATGCTGAGCTTCAATGAGATTGTTGTGGGCAGTAAGAAGTTCGACAGTATTTACCAGTCCGAGACTGAACTGTTCGTCGACGAGTTCTGCGCTGAGCCTGGCGCTTTCGAGCTGCTCTTTGGCAGCTGTAAATCTCGACTGTGTAGCTCGCAGGTCGATATATGCGGCCTCGACATCCTGGGCTATGTCGTTGCGACGTGACTCTTCGTCAAGAGCTGCGTTAAGTTGCTGTATCTTTGCCTTTGCTATGGCTGTCTTTGCCTTCTTCCCGTCGGCTATCGGCAGCGACAGGGCCACGCCTATCTGCTCGTTGACCGACTGTTTGAGCTGAGTGCCTAAGGAAGTTCCCGGTGCGAAGTAATTAGTGCCGACTCCGGCTGTGATGGCTATGTTGGGACGTCGCTGAGCGTTTGCAATATCTACATCAAGGGCTGATGCATCGCGTTGCAGACGTATGGCCTGGAGTTTTTTGTCGGTATTGAGTGCCATATTGTAGCTTTCCGTGATAGGAGGGAGAGAGTCTGTCACCTGGGAGTCGGTCCATATCACGGGTGCGAGCTTTAGGTCGGTATCTATACCAAGCTGGAGCAGGCGCTTCAATTCCATGCGTCGGGTGTCGTAAGTGCCGGTTGCGTTCGACAGATTATAGCGCTGCTGTTCGGCCTGAGCCTGGAGTTGTGCGTAGTCTACACGCGACACACGTCCGGCTTCCATCAGCTGGCGACATCGCTCGGCCTGTGCATCGCTAAGTTTTACTGCCTCGCGATATATTTCAATCGACTCTTTGCAGTAGAGGATATTGAGATATGCGCGCAGCAGGTCGGTCTCAAGTGTACGCATTACGTCGTCAGTTTCGAGCGAGGCTATCTGGGTGTCGATACGACTGCGTTTTATCTGTGCGTTGCGTGCTCCTCCGTCGTATGCTGTCCACTCTGCATTGAATCCGATGGTGCCATTATAGGTGGTTTTGTCGTTATCGCCCCAGGGTGTGTTGCCTACGGTATGGCGTGTGGTGAAATCGAGTGTCGGCTCCCATTTGGCTTTTGCTTCCTCAAGTGACAGACCGGCTGTCTCGCCTACCAGACGTGACTGCTGTAGGGATATGTTGTTGGCTCGTGCGTAGTCCACAC
>NZ_JAIDKI010000134.1 GCF_029051885.1 Muribaculum sp. | reverse complement strand
CAGGAAAACAAAGAAAGACGCATTTTATTTCTACAAAGCCAACTGGAACGATACCGAGCCGTTTGTCTACATCTCCGGACGCCGCCATTCACGCCGCACAGCCCCGACCGCCACAGTCACCATATTCTCCAATCAGCCGGAAGTCGAACTGATTGTAAACGGCCAAAGCATCGGACGCAAGAAGTCCGACGGGTTCGGCACATTCACATTCGACAATGTCGGACTCGCGGATGGCGAAAACGTACTGACCGCAAAATCAACCGCCCGAAAGACCGACATATCCGACCGTGTGGTATGGACTCTCGTCAGATGACCATGTGTCGGCCCGGAAATAAGTATATGCCCGCCGGCTGACATCCCATACTATGACATTCATTATCAAACATATTCTTATAACCACTTCTAAACAAGCCCTTTACCTGCAACCGTATGAAAGTCATCACCACATGTGTACTGTCGTTCCTCTCATTCATATATGCATTGGCCGACAACGGCCCTGTGATGGGATGGAGTTCGTGGAACACATACCGTGTAAACATCTCTGACACACTGATAATGCGCCAGGCCGATGCTCTTGTGCGACTCGGACTTGACACCCTCGGATACCGCTATATAAACATTGATGACGGATTTTTCGGAGGCCGCAATCCCAACACATCAAGTCTGACATTTCACCCGAAGAGATTTCCCAACGGGCTTAAGCCGGTTGTCGACCACATACACGGTCTCGGACTGAAAGCCGGAATCTACAGCGATGCCGGCGCCAACACCTGCGGAAACTTCTGGGACGCCGACAGCATAGCCCGCGGAGTAGGCCTGTACAAGAATGAACTCCGCGATTGCGAAGACTTTTTCAAAAACATAGGATTCGATTTCATAAAAGTAGATTTCTGCGGGGGCGATCCCCGACAGAATTTCGACAGGCTCGAACTCGTGCCCGAAGAAAGATACCGCACGATACACGACGCGATATCGGCCACCGGACGCGATGACGTCAGGATGAATATATGCCGATGGAATTATCCCGGCACATGGGCCTCCGACATCGCATCGTCGTGGCGCATATCACAGGACATAACTCCACATTGGGAATCAATCAAGGACATTATCGGTCAGAATCTTTATCTATCGGCATATTCATCCTACGGCCACTACAACGACATGGACATGCTCGAAATCGGAAAAGGGCTTACTGAAACCGAAGAACGCACCCATTTCGGCATATGGTGCATGATGTCGTCGCCATTGCTCATTGGATGCGACCTGACCGCCATACCTGAATCATCATTAAAAATACTGAGCAACCGGAAACTGATTGAACTAAACCAGGCATATCCCGCCCGACAGGCCTATGTGGCCCGCCACTGCGGCGGATGCTATGTACTGGTGAAGGATGTAGGTGAAGTAAACGGCACATCGCGCGCAGTGGCATTCTACAACCCCACCGACTCGGCCCACACCTTTTCACTCTCCCTTGAAGATATCGACCTCTCAGGTCCGGCTACTGTTGAAAACCTGTGGGACGGCACTTGCCACACGGCTACAGAGATGATGTCGGAAATAACCGTTCCCGCTCACGGCACGGATATTTACATCATTCACGGTAAAGAGCGAAAAATGCGCAGAAGATACGAGGCCGAGACTGCTTTTCTCCCCGACTATCAGGAGCTGGTCAACCCTGAGGCTTTCAACACTGCTTATTACGAGCCGGATTCTCTATGCAGCGGCTCAATGAAAGTGGTCAATGCCGGCAGGTCGGAGTCCAACGACATTGTTTTCAACAACGTATACGTAAATAAAGCCGGCAACTACAAGCTGTTGATAAGATACCGCGGCTTTGAGGACTGCGACTCATGGATATATGTGAATCAACAGCCTGTCACAGGATATCATGTAAGATGCAGTCACAACGGATTCGACGAAATGACTGTCAACGTACATCTTGAAAAAGGCGTCAACGTAATCCGATTCCACAATAAAGAGTCACGACTCCCCGAAATAGACTATATTGATGTCTGCGAATGAATTCGTTACACAAAATTTTCACCACGATTTACATTTATGTAAATCGCTTTTCGTAACTTTGCGTTATAATTATAAACGCTAAGAACAATGAGCGAAGTTGAACTCCTTTTGGTCAACAGCAGCGATAGCTGCACGATGTACACAATTCAGTTTCTCTCTGACGATATGAGCGAATTTGAAAAGTTCATTTCGAAATTCAGAGAGGATGCAGAATTGAATCCTGATTTTCAAGCTATCATCCGTTTTGTTGAACAGATTCTTGCAAACGGAGCATTGGAAAGATACTTCCGCAGAGAGGGAAAGATGAGCGATTCCGTCGTTGCTCTCCCGGTGCTGAAATCCAAACTTCGCCTTTATTGCCTACGCCTTACCGATAAAATCCTAATTCTCGGCAATGGCGATGTCAAGAACAATCGTACATACGAAGAAGACGATACACTTCAGGGCTACGTCATGGATTTGCAGAAGTTTGAAAGGTTGCTCAAACAGGAAGTCCGTTCCGGCAACGTAGAGATAACAGAAAAGGAGATTATAACCGATAAAAAATTTGTTATATGAGATACGCCAATATACCTCTGCAAGATATCTTTAATGAGATACCTCGCGAAAAACGGGAAGAAACCCGACTCTCTTTCGCTATCTCTAACAGACTTGACGAGCTGATGCGCGAAAAAGGGTTGAATAAAAAGCAGTTTGCCGAGGCCATCGGTAAACGACCAAATGAGATTACACGATGGTTAAGCGGCGAGCACAATTTCACCATCGCAACCATTGCAATGCTGTCATCGTTCTTCGGGCAACCGATTATTACCGTTCAGTAGTGCATTCATGCCATCTCCCGACTTCAACAACTTGATATATTGATATGAAATATGCCGGATGATAGCAGCCGGTTGAGTACACTGACACATAGCTCAAGTGTGCTTCGACAGATAAACCATATCGCGAAGCGTCACGCCATCCTCGACTATCGGTTCGGGGTAATTGTTGGTGAAAAATCCCGGGATACGATAGGAATATACGTATCCGCACCTATGGTAAAAACCTAGTGTCGACGGGCTCTCCCCTGTGCCGAGTAATATAACCGAGCCGGGATGAAGGGTTTCAACATATTCAAGCATCGCCCTCCCTATGCCTTTACGGCGGAAACCGGCCTCTACTGCCAGATTTTTCACTTCATACCGCCCGTCTCCCTCACATGTGACAGCACATACGGCGACTACACGATTGTCGATACAGCCGGCATAAAGCTCCGACCGGTCAAGATAACGGCGTATCATAGGCTCCGACTCGTCGCCTACAAGGAGCAACGCCATGTACCTCTCCTTATCGCACTCATTGACTATGCTGATAGTCATGTCACTACTACATGTCAGTGTTAACATAAAAAAGCTCTCTGGCAGGGCCCGACTGCTCGGCATGGTGATAAGCGAAGCCACACTTCTCGGCGACACGACGCGACTTATTGTTGGCTTCATAAAAGGCAATCCACAGATTTTTCTTGCCAAGCACCTCGCGGGCATATGACATAATGGCCTTCACTGCCTCGGGTATCAGTCCATGGCCCCAGTATGGCTTACCGATCCAGTAGCCTATTTCCGCATCCGGATGTTTTATGTATTCGCTATGCAATGCCTCATCCGGCACAAGACCACAGCAGCCCACCGGCTCTCCCGTTTCCTTCAGCACTACAGCAAAAGTGGCGGGAGCGGAAAACACGGTCATTATCACTTCACGGCTGAACTCGACCGATGTATGCGGCGGCCATCCGGCAGCTGTACCTACAGCCGGATCTGATGCATATTTATAAAGGGCCGGAGCATCGGCTTCGTGCCAAGGCCGCAATATAAGGCGCTCCGTTTCAATATATTGTTCTGACATTATCCTACTTTTTATCTACATTTACAACGCCACTCTCTATGTAGCAGTTGGCTATTCTTATCTCTTCCAGCTCGGGATACTGCTGCCTGACTCTGCGCGGTAGCTTTCCGACAACCTCGGAATAGCTGTGGCGTATGAGCGAGAATATGAAGTCGGCCGACAGGTTGCCGCTCATACTTATCTGATTCCAATATCGCTTATTCCAGTGCCATGCCGGAGTTATCTCGGAAAAGCGGTCGCGCAACTCGACAGCATAGTCGGGATTGCATTTCACAACGAAATAATCGTTGCGCTCAAAGCCGTAACATGCAAATATCTTCCCGAACACACGGAAAAGAAGACACTCCTCTCCAAAAGCCATATCCTCGGTGACATATGGAAGCGAGAGGCAGTAACACCGCAGAGTTTCTATATCAGTCATAGAGATATCGTTTTATTATTAAACAAGCTCTTTTCCGCGAAGATACGATTTTTTATGTACTTTTACCGAAAACTATATACATATGTTGTCATGATAATACTTATCGCAGAATCAAAGAAAATGTCGGCATGCGACTCACCTGTAGCCGGCACCGAGTATCTAAGGCCTATATTTGAAAAGGATGCCGGCATGATAATGGAATCGCTGCGCGACATGAATGCCGACACCCTCCTGGGAAAAGTAAAAATCAGTCTTACTATGGTAAGGCGTCTGCAACAGATGATTTACGAATACCCCAACAAATCGCTCGGCGACATGGCTATGAAGGCATTCACCGGGGTGGTGTTCAATGCATTCGGCTACCCGACACTAAGCGAAGAGGCGCGCACGGCCACTTGCCGGCGGGTAAGAATCATATCCTCGCTCTACGGATGGCTGCGCCCCGACGATATAATCAAACAGTACCGTTTTGACTTCACCAATCCACTGGCTCCCGAGGGTGCAACGCTGGCCTCATACTGGAAAGAGGCCGTGACATCACGCCTGCTTCAGCAACTGGCCGATGACGGCTGCACAGAAGTGCTCAACCTCCTGCCGGCCGACGCAGCACGCTGTATCGACTGGAAGCAGATATCGCAGAAAGCCCGTGTGTGGAAGGCTGAATTTCACGAGATACACCCTGCCGGAGTCGTCCGCACACCCAACTCCAACCGCCTTAAAACTCTGCGCGGCCAGCTCCTCCGACAGATAATCCTCGAGAACATCACACTCCCCGAGCAACTTGCATCCCTCACAGGCGACGACTACATAGCAGCCGGACACGATGACACCACAGGCAACATTATATTCCATACCGCTCCGGTTTAGGCCGAGGACAGCCTCCCGTACCGTGCCTCCGGGAATTATCAACTGACATCAACCTGATAATAAATCAATTAAGCATGTTATTAATGCACAAAATTCTCACAACTATATTATGCTCCCTAATTATGGGGGGATGTTATTCCTCAAAAATCGGGAAAAATCCGGTTGCCGACGGCCAAAATATGATGTATGAATGTCTGTCAGCTCTCAAACATGGCAATGCCGACAAAGCAAATGACATAATTGGCAGATACATTAATGTCTATGCCTCAGCTGATACTTCTGAAGTGGCAGCTTTCTACAATGCCTCATCAGAAACATATTGGAATTTGAATGCAAAATCACAATCTCCCGAATGGAAGACTTTCATAGACAAAATGCGCCCGATAATGGAATGGTATATAACATCCGGTGAGGCTATTTCAAGTCTGCCTAATTACTCTAAATTGAAGGAGCTTAAATCGGCATACCAAAAATTTAAACCTTTTCAGTATGACAATGGAGATGATTATGTCAGAGACGGACTTTATCGTATAGTTGACGAACGTGGGAGAATAGGATATGCCGATAAAAATTGGAACACGGTCATAACACCCCGGTTTGCATTTGGATTTCCGTTTGAAAACGGGAAAGCCAAAGTCACTGATACCGGACAACTTAAAGAGGTAGAGGGGAGCCGTGGGGAATACCATTATTGGGAGAGCGATGACTGGTATTACATTGACAAATCAGGACGCAAAATAGACCGCTGATTTCTTAGAGCTTGTTTAATAATAAATGTTACCGTCAGGGCGGTCAATCGTCGAGCAGATTTTCGCTTGTGATGAGGGAG
>NZ_JAIDKI010000133.1 GCF_029051885.1 Muribaculum sp. | reverse complement strand
ACTCCCTCATCACAAGCGAAAATATACTCGACGATTGACCGCCCTGACGGTAACATTTATTATTAAACAAGCTCTTAGAGAATGGTTGAATTTAACTTTATGAAATCTTTAGCGGTCTTTCCGGCCTGTTTCGAGCTTTCATTCATTATGGATTCCCATAATTTCTTCATTCAATCTCAAAACATTTTCGGAAATCCTCTCTGAATCTTAACATGAGTCAAATCCAAACATTCTCTTAGATTTGACCGGTGGAATTCATGAGAATATCGTATATTTATATACTAATTTATGAGTGAAGATAAAAACGGTACAGCAGTGGTTGACAATGTGCTCTACAATCTGTATCAGGAGGCTACCGGCTATGCTCCTGAAAGCATAGTGCTGCTGCCTGGAGCCGGGTCGGGACGCCGATATTATCGTATGCGTGGTGTGGAGTCGCTCATAGGAGTCGTAGGCACCGATGTCGCGGAAAACAGAGCCTTTGTCGAGCTATCACGCCATTTCCGCAGCAAGGGACTTCCTGTGCCAGAGGTGCGAGGCATTAGTGACGACGGGATATATTACATACAGGAGGATCTGGGCTCTACGGCTCTGTTCGGATTTATCGCTCCCGGCCGTACCCAGGGTATCTGGAGCGATGAGCAGCGTGAGGTGTTGCGCCGTACTGTAGCCGCTCTGCCGGTATTGCAGTGGAAGGGGGCCGAGGGTCTTGATTTCGACGGAGTATGCTTTCCGGTGGGACGTATGGACCGCCGGGCATTGATGTGGGATCTGAATTATTTTAAATATTGCTTTCTGAAACCCTCCGGAGTAGAGCATTCGGAGGTGATGCTTGAGCGGGATTTCACTACTTTATGTGACATGGTGCTTGAGCATGACACTCCTACGTTCATGTACCGTGATTTCCAGTCGCGCAATGTTATGCTTGCCTCCGACGGCAGTCCGCGGTTTATAGATTTTCAGGGCGGCCGCCGAGGCCCGTATCATTATGATGTGGTGTCGTTTCTGTGGCAGGCGCAGGCTCATTATCCCGATGATCTGCGCGATGAACTCATAGATGAATATATCGAGGCTTCAAGGCCGTATATAGCTCTCGACGGTGTGAAATTCCGCCGTGAGCTGAAGCTGTTTGTGCTGTTGCGCACACTTCAGGTGCTTGGTGCATACGGCCTGCGCGGACTTGTACAGCGCAAGGCCCATTTCCTGCAGAGTATTCCGGCGGCTATGGACAATCTGCGCCGTCTGCTTGACGACCCTGATGCTCCCGAGGGTATGCCTTACCTTATGGATACGCTGCGTCGCCTGACGGAGTTGCCACGGTGGAGCAATGACCGCTCGCAGAGTAAGGACATGACTATAAGGGTGTTCAGTTTCGGCTACCGTAAGTCGGGTATTCCCGAGGATACCACTCCCAACGGCGGCGGATTCGTGTTTGATTGCCGTGCGCTCAACAATCCGGGGCGCTATCCACAGTATCTCGCCCTTACCGGGCGCGACCAGCCTGTGATTGACTTTCTGGAAAGCGACGGAGAGATAACGCGTTTCCTCGACAATGCGTATGCTCTCGTGGATATGACTGTCGACTGCTACCTTGAGCGAGGATTCTCTCAGCTGATGGTGAGCTTCGGGTGTACAGGCGGCCAACATCGGTCGGTATATGCCGCCGAGCATATGGCCCGTCACCTTAATGAAAAATATGGAGTCAAGGTGGTGTTGTGTCATCGCGAACAGGGTATCTCTACCATTTATAACGCGCGCCGATGAAAGGGATGGTATTTGCCGCCGGTCTGGGCACGAGGCTGCGTCCGCTTACCGACAGTGTGCCGAAGGCACTCGTCGAACTTGGTGGTGTGGCGATGCTTGAGCGGGTGCTTACGCGTATGAAATCATGCGGAGTCGGTGAGGCTGTGGTCAATGTGCATCATTTTGCCGGCAAAGTGGTGGATTTCCTCAGAGAGCATGATGACTTCGGGATGAGGCTGCATATAAGTGACGAAAGCGACATGCTGCTTGACACCGGCGGAGGGGTGGCTGCTGCCGCCGACTGGCTTTCCGGCGATGAGCCTGTGTTGCTACATAATGCGGATATATATACCGATGTGGATTTTATGGAGATGCTGCGTGAGCATGAGGCGTCGGGCGCCGATGCGACGTTGCTGACGGGCCGCAGGACGACATCGCGCTATCTGCTGTTTGACCGGGATATGCGTATGCATGGCTGGACGGATGTGCGCAGTGGCCGGGTGCGTCCCGAGGGGCTGGATATTTCAGGCATGGAGTCGATGGCGTTCGGTGGTGTCCATATCGTTTCGCCACGTCTGGTAGAGGATATATGCCGTTATTCCAGAGATAAGGGGAAGAGGGCGTTTTCGATTACCGACTATTATATCGAGTCGTGCGGCAGGATGTATATAAAAGGATGGTGCCAGCCCGCGGGTACGAACTGGCACGATATCGGTACGCTCGACAAACTGCGTCGGGCGGAAGATTCTCTTTGTTAGACAGCGGCAGGAGCGTAACCTCCGGCGGGAGCATCGGATGTGCAGCCTGTGAGATTGTTGTAGGTGTTGTTTACCGCATTTTGCAGATAGAGCATTTTGCAGAATACAACAAGGTTGAATATACCGGCGGTAAGCCATCCGAAGAAGACAGAGAGGATGTAGGTGCTTACCTGCAGTCCCTGAGGCTGTCCGTTCATGGTGAGATATGTGTTGCAACGGGTAATCCATTTGCAATACCATACGATGGAATAGATGCCTAATGTGACTATAGACAGGACTATGTATAGAAACAGTCCGGTTGTGCTCTGTCCGTCTCTGCTGCATGCGATATTGGTTTCGCGGGCAAATGCGTAGACGAGGTACCACTGATAGATGCCTAATGTGAGGATTGACAGGATTAAAGTGAGCCAAAAGCCTCGATTGGTGGGTAGCATAGCGATTGATTTGTTTTACTTCCGTCCTTGTCCGGAAATTTAGTGCGCCTCATGATAGTATTATGTGGACGCGAGTTAATAATTGGTTTGTAATTAATTGATTTAAATCATGTTAGATTTGCGGGCCATATTGGTTTCAATGTTTCTGCTGTAATTTTTTTGAATCGTTCCATCTATTCATCAGTAGTGTATTAGAAAAATCTACTGAAAATTTCTCACAGATAAGCATTGAAATAATTTCGACCAGTTACTTATTTTTCGCAAATATATGTAATTGTGTTGCTTAATGCAAAATATTTTGTAAAAAATATAAAATAATGATGAAATTGGTTGAGAATTCAAATGCATGCATTGTCAAGATGCCGTTTTGTGAGCATTATTTATGAATGTAGAGGAACTAATCAGTAGCGGCTGCGTCTAATGGTATTGAAGATGACTTCATGAAATAAACAAACTTTATGTTATTTGATAAAACGGATGACACTTTCTTGCAGTTGCTGCGGGAGCATGGCCGTACTGTCAACAAGGTATGTTACATGTATGCCGGGTGTGTCGAGGACTATGAGGATATGAGGCAGGAGACCTATGTGAACCTCTGGCGCGGTATGGACCGGTTTCGCGGCGAGTCGGATGCGCGTACATGGGTGTATCGTGTGGCGCTGAACAGTTGTGTGAGTTTTTTCCGCAAAAACCGTAAGGCCGGAGATTATACTCCGTTGTCGGCATTGACAGATGTGGCCTATGACGAGGAGAACCGCTCTGAGATGTTGTCGGAAATGCACGGGCTTATCAACAGGCTTGACCGTGTGGAGAAGGCGATGATACTTCTTTGGCTCGACGAGTATCCGTATGATGCTATTGCCGATGTGATGGCTATGCCTCGCAATACAGTGGCCTCGAGGCTGAAAAGGATAAAGGAGAAGCTGGTGAGGTATTCGGAGGAATAGCGCGGCAGTGGATTAAAGAATGTAATAAAGATATAGAATATGGATATTGAAGAACTTAAACGTCGAATCGACAGTATTGATAGTCGTCTGGCAGAACTTGAGAACAGAAGTAAAACCGACGAGCATATCGCCAGGATAAGGGTTGGCAAGATTGTGACAGCGCAGGATAGGCTCGTAAGGCGCTATCGTATATTTTCTGTGGTCGGAATGTTGATGTGCGCGGTGTCGGTGATACTTTATCGGCATATATTGCCGATGTGTCCGCGGATTTTGCTGGGTGGATTCTTTTTGCTTGCCTCTATGATGGATTTGTATCTGATGATTGGCATAAAGAAGATAGACTGTTGCAGCATGGGGGTGGCTGTGGTGGCAGAAAGGGCTCGGTATTATCGTCGCCGCCATCATATGTTTATGTCCATCCTGATAGTGTTGCTTGTGCCGGTACTCGGGAGTGTTGCATTGGCATTATCGGACGACGGTGTATATATATGGAGCATGGTGGCCGGAGGAGCGGTGGGCCTGATATTGGGCATCGGCATATATATTAAAATGATGAGAGAATACCGTACGCTTTATGGTGGTGACGCATGACATCGCGTTTTTATGGTATCATGATGGTTGGTGTTGGTAGTCGCCGGGCTACGCCAGGCATTTCCAAGGGGGCTGGCAGAACCCCACCCTGCGAACCGCTAACGCGGCTCTTGGGTGGGGCTAACGTTGTAGACACCGCTAACGCGGCTATTGCGCTAACGCGGGAGTTGTAGGCGAGGCGTGGGTGGGGTAGGAGGTGTGGATTGTAGGCGTGTTGTGATTGGGTAGTAGGGGCGGTTGTGTTTTTCCCGACGGAGATGGTGGGCCTTTTCCTCGACCTGTCAACGTCGGCCGCTGAGATAGCTGCCTATGGTTTTCCGCTGTATGCTGTGGCATTCGTGTTTTTTATATTCAATCTGACGGCGATAGGGTATTTCCAGAGTGTGGAGA
>NZ_JAIDKI010000132.1 GCF_029051885.1 Muribaculum sp. | reverse complement strand
TGATGTGGCCAAAGCAGAAAAAGGCATTGTATTCATCGATGAAATCGACAAAATCGCACGCAAAGGCGACAATCCGTCAATCACGCGCGATGTAAGTGGCGAAGGAGTACAGCAGGGTCTTCTCAAGCTCCTTGAAGGCTCGGTTGTCAATGTGCCGCCACAAGGAGGCCGAAAACATCCCGAACAGCGTATGATTCCTGTCAACACCAAAAACATCCTGTTTATCTGCGGAGGTGCGTTTGACGGAATCGAGCAAAAGATAGCCCACCGACTGAATACCCATGTCGTAGGATATTCAACCGACCAGGGACGCCAGCGCATCAAGCGGGAAAACTATCTTAAATATGTAATGCCTCAGGACCTCAAGTCGTTTGGCCTCATACCCGAGATTATAGGTCGACTCCCTATACTCACAAATCTTGAACCCCTTGATCGCGAAGCTCTGCGTCGCGTACTTACAGAACCGAAAAATGCAATCGTACGCCAGTACCAGAAATTATTTGCAATGGATGGCGTAGAACTCACCTTCGATGACGCTGCTCTCGATCTCATTGTCGACAAAGCCATTGAGTATAAACTTGGAGCACGAGGACTGCGGTCAATTGTTGAGACAATAATGATTGACAGCATGTTTGAGATACCGTCATCCGACGACCGATCATTTACCGTAACGCGTGAATATGCATTGGAACAGCTTGAAAAAGCCAACTTTGAAGCCGCTCATTCCGATGCAAAATAAACACCGCAACGATAAAATTTCAGTATATATCCGAGATAATCAAATAAAATTTTAATTTCGCCACGATTCGGCGCATAAATCCCCGATCACTGCCATGCCAAACAAGTCGTCCTTCCTCACCGATGAGCTGAAAAAGCATTTTGGATTTGACACATTCAAAGGCAACCAGGAAGCCATTATCACCTCTCTGATGGAGGGGAACGACACATTTGTGCTTATGCCCACAGGCGGTGGCAAATCATTATGCTATCAGCTGCCGGCATTACTGATGCCGGGCACTGCGATTGTGATTTCGCCACTGATTGCCCTGATGAAAAATCAGGTGGATGCAATGCGTAGCTTCAGCGAAGTCGATGCCATAGCACATTTCTTGAACTCTTCACTGTCGAAAGCGGCGATAGAAGAAGTCAAGGCCGATATCCTTGCCGGCAAGACAAAGCTGCTGTACGTTGCGCCAGAATCTCTTACAAAAGAAGACAATATTGAATTTCTAAAAACAGTACCCATTTCTTTCTACGCAGTCGATGAAGCTCACTGCATATCGGAG
>NZ_JAIDKI010000131.1 GCF_029051885.1 Muribaculum sp. | reverse complement strand
CCTTCGTCACATGTCGAAAATCGTCTCAAGCTATACGACCCTGGCGGCAACATTTATTATTAAACAAGCTCTAAGAGTTTTTTTTAATAACGTACACGCTACCAGCCGCATACAGTCTCATCCCGTCGCGGTTTCCCGGCAATCATTTCACTCTGTCGGGATTTTTCGCAATAAAATCCTTCCATGACTTAGGGCCGCGCGCAATCGCGGGCTTCTTCGACTCGTAAAAGTGGCACAATGCAGCAGCAAGCGCGTCGGTAGCGTCAAGTTCCGGGAGGATGCTCTCGCGCGGTATGTCCAGGATACGGCGCAACATCTCCTGCACCTGCTCCTTTGAAGCGCCTCCATTGCCGGTAATGGCCATCTTTATCAGGCGCGGCTCATACTCGGTGATACACACATCGCGGCTTATGGCAGCTGCCATAGCCACTCCCTGCGCACGCCCGAGCTTGAGCATCGACTGCACATTCTTACCGAAGAATGGCGCCTCAATAGCCATCTCGTCGGGCAGATACTGCTCGATAATGCCGGTCACACGCCGGAATATATGCCCCAGGCGCAGATAATGGCTGTCAAACTTATTGAGCTTTATCACGCCCATGGCTATCATGGATGGCTTGCCACGGCGCACACCGAGTATGCCGTAGCCCATCACATTGGTGCCCGGATCTATCCCTATTATGATTCGGTCCCACTCGCGCAGAGCCTCATTGCGACTGAGGCCTGATGCGCTCGGTGGCGTCGCCGGCAGGTCAGTCACGCTCCACCTCCTCCATCATAGTGGTAAAATGAAGCACACGCTGACCCCAGCGGCGGCTTATCTCATCAAGCAGCACAGGCTGTAGCTTGTCGAGCCAGTCGGAAGCCTCGGGCATGCCGTCGCACTGTATCTGCAACGCGTAGGTCGTGCCTCCGTTATCCTCCTGCGAGAACACACGCATAAGCAGCGGATGGCGGTATCCGGCCGAGACAGCTGTCGGTATATATACCGTATGCGCCCAGCCGGTCCACTCGCTTTCGAGGCCCGATTCTACAAGAAATGTAGTATTTACGAGTATCATTTACAGTGAATTCATTACACCGCTGAAAATCATAAATCCACCGTAAAGCAGCTGGGAAACGATACCGACGATAACAGTGATAATAATCCATTTCTTAGCACTGGCAGAAGCCTCGTAGGCCTTGTCGTAGTTGCCCGTGTTCCAAAGCCCGTTGACCGAAGCCGCCTTTATAATAGCGACAATCCCGAAAGGCACACAGCAGAGTATGGTTACAACGACGGCCCAGGCAAGATAATTGTCAGGGGGCAATATCGGCTGCTGATAGGGCTGCTGTCCCTGCTGCTGATATTGAGGTTGCTGATATTGAGGTTGCTGATATTGAGGTTGCTGATATTGAGGTTGCTGATATTGAGGTTGCTGATATTGCGGCTGCTGATACTGTTGCTGATAGGCTGCCTGAGGCTGCTGATATTCAGGCTGAGGCTGCGGTGCATGAGGTGCCGGCGGAGGGAACGCACCACTCTGTACAGTGGCCGACGGCTGAGATACCTCAATATTGTTTTTAGGACCATAGAGAGCCATACGCACCTCTTCAACCGACTCGGCGGCAGCCCAGTCGGCCATACCTTCAGCCCACACGAGATCGGTAGGACGCAAACCACGGGCAACAAGTTCGGCTACGTCAAAAGGCCCCACAGGGGCTTCATTCTCAATGATATAATATTTCATATCGTATAATGTGATTATTTTTAGAGCTTGTTTAATAATAAATGTTACCGTCAGGGCGGTCAATCGTCGAGCATATTTTCGCTTGTGATGAGGGA
>NZ_JAIDKI010000130.1 GCF_029051885.1 Muribaculum sp. | reverse complement strand
GCTATATGATGAGTATTTGTTTCAGAGTACAACTATTTCGCAAATCTCTGCTCCGTTTGAGCGGAAATTTACTTTAGTCGTGCCGTTTGCAATATTGATTTTGCGCCATGGTGTGGCAATTGTGTCGGATGACACGATGTTGCCTTTTGCATCAATCTGGTCGACGGTGACAGGGTTGCCGTTTTTCTTGCTGAGTACAAGAATCGATTTGGCTCCGCTATCGGGGATGAGGCTCCATGTGTCTCCTGCAAGTGTAGAATATGTGTCGGGATTCTGGTCGAATGCGTTGAGCATGCCGTCAACAGCAGCAGAAGCGGTAGCCTTGTAGGGAAGGTTGTCGGCGGTGACGGGATTTACGATGAATTCCCTTACAGTAGTCCAGCTTGTACGCTTTGAGTCGAGTCTCTTTATGCGCACGTAGCGAGCATCGATTCCGTTTTCATCTTTCCAGATGATATCGTAGGTCTCTTTTAAAGGAGATGTAAGATTGGTCCATGCATGTCCGTCGGCAGATGCCTGAAGTACGACATTGTCAAAATAATCAGTGTCGGCTGTGGAGTTGCGCCCCTGCATCACGCGGATATTATTGACTTTACGTATTGTGCCGAGGTCGAGACCAATCCAGTCGCCATCTTTCTGCGCTTCAGCCGAGGTATAGTGGTTTGTGGTGTCTCTGTCGGTCATCAGACGTGACTGGCGAGTGGCCAGATTGGGATATGTGCCAATCGGTATATATATCGTGGGTGTGTTTCCTGTAACTCGTCCGTAGAATGCGATTGCCATATCTTCGAGTGCATTCTCGATGAAAGGCTGTAGCTTCAGTGTGCCTGATTTGTGGGCATCGTAGGCTTTACGCTCTTCGGGAGTCATCAGCGCGTCGACATATCCGGTCCAGAATACAGAGTCGTTGCCGGCGCGGTATTGTTCAATCAGGTCTATGGCTTCCACTCCGCGCTGGCCGAGTTTGCCGAATTCGGTAAGCCAAGGCTTAAGTTCCTTCATCAGCAGCTGATTGTTGCATTTCGACTCCATAATGGCAGGAACTTTTTCGATTTTCTTAAATTCAGCCAGCAGAGCCGCAGCTTTTTCGGGGGTGTATTCATTGAGTGAGAATGTCGAGGTCTCCCACGATTCGTCGCGTCGGTATCCGTTTTCGGTATCGGAAGAGTGTATGGCGAATGTACGGTAGGCGTCGGTGG
The DNA here is from genome assembly GCF_029051885.1 of Muribaculum sp. GTDB lineage: Bacteria > Bacteroidota > Bacteroidia > Bacteroidales > Muribaculaceae > Muribaculum. The sequence continues at coordinate 15,617 of NZ_JAIDKI010000130.1, read as the reverse complement.
CATCAGGGGCAAGGTCGGCCAAAGCGCGTTCCCAGTTGTCAATGGCATTATAGGCCGGGGTATTCCATGTATAGTCGGCTACACCGTAAAGAGCCAGTTTGGAGGCTTCGCCATGTTCCATCGGATTTGTGCCGAATCCTACTACATCATCTTCGGTAATAGTGGTGTCCAGTCCGTATACAGGACCCTGGAGTATGAAGTTGCGGCAATAGTCTGATACAGGATAGTTCCACCACCAGAATCCCGGGCGACGGATAAGTCCGTTGAAGAAGTCCATAGTCTCGTGTGTAAGGTCGCTGCATACAACGTCGCCGGTATAGAATACTTCTATCGACTTGTCGAGCGAGCGTCCGTATGTAGCAAGAGCTCCGGCCGAGTCGGTTTTAGCCCATAGGCGGGAGTAGTCGGTAGGACATACTACGAGATTGCTTACATCGCCTTTCTTTTTTACGAACTCGCGGTTGAGGCGGTTGAACAGGTCGACTTGCTTCACGGGATTGCGTCCTTCGCCGTCGATATCATCAAAGAAAAGAGCGAAAGCCCTTACTCCAAGGTCATACATCATGTCGAGTTTGCTGACAAGGCTGTCGTAGTCGGCCTCGTTCCAGCGGATATCTCCTCCGGGGTGTATTGCCCAAATGAAGTCGACATGGTTGCGGTTGGCAGCCTCTACCAGCTCTTTGATTTTTTTAGCCTCTGGCTCCGGATATGGCTGTCGCCAGTGGGGAGTGCTGTGGTATGGGTCGTCCTTAGGACCGAAAAAGTAGCTGTTGAGCTTGTTTTTTCCATAGTAGTCGATGAGCGACAGGCGTACATCGTGGCTCCAGGGGTCTCCGTAGAATCCTTCGATAACACCTCGGCGCGACAGCGATGGCCAGTCGTTGACAGTCATATACGGGATAGAGCCTGATGATGCAATCTCTGATGCAAGTATCTGGCGTAGTGTCTGAAGACCGTAGAATGCTCCAGCTTCATCATATCCGGTGATAGTGACGCCTTTTTTGTCAACAGTAAGCTGATAGGCTTCCGGTCGGAGTTCGACTCCATTTTTTTTTGCCGGTTTCTCTCCGAAGTCGATAGTCAGGTCTATGCCTCCAGGTACGATTTCAGCGATTGTATAAGCGAATTTTCCTTTTTTGTCTTTGATGTTTTTTGAGGATGGCAGGGTATACACCGAGTTCCGGTCGATGTCGATGCTGTGGGGAGTGGGATTTATTACCAGCCCCTGATGATCGATTTTTTTTCCTGGTACAGGATTCAGCTGCTGTACTTCTGATCGTTGCGATGATAAATCAAACGCACCTTCGTCGGCTGCAGCTGTGTTTGGTACTGTAGCGCACATGACAGCAGTCATTGCGGCTGAAATCATAGTTTTCCTTAGGTCCATGTTAAGGGAAATGTTATAGTTTGTAGATTGATTGTCAGTTGTGTAATCAGAATAGTATAGTTTGTAGCTTTAGTGCGACTGTTACCATCCGAAGGCTTTTTCATCTTTCATCCAATGACCTTGTGCCCGCATTATCTCTTCGATAAGATCGCGCCCTACACCATATCCTCCATCGTATGGCGATATATATCGTGCAGTCTCTTTTATCTCACGTGCAGCATCGCGAGGAGCAACCGGGAGTCCGACATGCCGCATTACCTCGTAGTCGGGAATGTCGTCGCCGGCGTATGCCACCTCTTCCGGTTTAAGCCCTTGGCGTTTCATCCACTCGTGCAGAACGTTGATTTTAACGCCGGCTTTCATATATATGTCCTTTACGCCAAGCCCGCTGAAGCGGTCGTATACGGCCTGAGAGTCGGCTCCGGTGATGATCGCAATTTTGTAGCCGCATTTTACAGCAAGCTGTATGGCATATCCATCCTTAATATTGACCATGCGTTGCGGCATACCATCGCTACCGAGAGGTATGCATGAAGGCGATAGCACCCCGTCGACATCGAATACGATGCCGCGTATGAGCCTGAGGTCGTAGTCAATCTTGCTCATTTATTGAAATATTTTAGTATTGAGGCTGATATCAGTGAATATATTTCTCGGTCATCACCATGCAGCATTGTCTCGTGGGATGCTATTACCGAGCGGTCGCCACGTCGGGCCGGTCCTGTCTGTCCGTCGCGAGGTCCTGTTGTCATCGCTTTGGTGAGCGTAGCTTCGATAAGCGGGGCAAATACACGGATGTCAAGCCCTTCTTCACGGAGAAGAGTGTCGGCTTTGAGCCACATGTAATTGGCAAAGTTGCATGCAAAGACAGCTGCGATGTGAAGTCTGCGCCTCCGGTCGGAATCGGCATCGTATATGTGGGACGTGAATATTGCGGCGGTCTTCTTGAGCTTGTCGGCAGCCTCGGATGTTGACGCCTCTATGAACAACGGTACCTGAGTTATGTCTACATCAACATCACGTGAGAATGTCTGCAACGGATAGAATACGCCATGTGCATCTCCGACTCCTTTCAGGGCCGTGGCCGGTATCGAGCCGGATGTATGCGCCCATATGCCTTTGCGCCCCTGAAGTTGCTCGGCAAGCGGGATGATGGCATCGTCGCTTACCGATATCAGATAGAGGTCGGCGTCAGGTGCTATGTCATTGAGATTTTCTATGGCTTCGGCACCAATGTTGAGCGCGAGAGTTTCGGCATGTCGTGGATTGCGCGACCAAACCTGTATAATATTAGGGGCAAGCGCCTTGGCCAGATGTGTGGCCACATTTCCCGAGCCGAGCAATACTATTCGTCCCGGGATGTCTGATGTCGTCCTGTTCAGCGTTCCTTCCATTCGTTGATATGTACCTTCTCCCATAGCAGTTTTTCCAGATTCTGGGGCTTTTTCTCTTCTGCCGGATGTCCGATGGTTATTATCGCAACAGGAAGAATGGTGTCAGGCATGTCAAGTACATTTTGTACGTAGGTTTCCGACTCAAGGTCGCGGTCGGTGTATCGTCCACGTATCTGTATCCAGCATGAGCCCAGTCCGAGATCCTGAGCCTGAAGCTGTATGAAGGTGGCGGCTATTGCTGCATCTTCTATCCAAGGATCGCTTGCCTCAACATCGACAGCCACTACTATGGCAAGTGGGGCTTTGGCAATAGGCATTGCTCCGGCTTCTTTGCATTTGCTTAGAGCTTCGAGCCGAGCTGCGTCCTCTACTATCACAAATTGCCATGGACGGCTGCTTTTGCTTGTCGGGGCCATAAGGGCAGCCTCCATGATGGTCTTGACATCGTCAGCGGATATCTCTTCATCGGTATATTTGCGGATACTGCGACGGTTTGTTATAAGGTCGTGGAATGAAGTCATTGTATTGAGGGTATATGTTTGACATATGCAATCTCTGCACGATTGCCCTGTAAATTCACGGTATGGGTGTTATCTGCGGCATACCCATGCCTGCGGATATCGGTCGGCAAAGCCTTCACTCAACATCGGGCGCTGGGCAGCCTCGAAGGTCTTGCCTGTAGCTACATATATACGGTAACGTCCGTCACACTCAAGCAGATGCATTTCATTTCCGTTGGGGTGCTCTTCGATATATTCCGAGGCCTTGTAAGCTGAAGGAAGGGATGCCACAACAAGGAAGTAGCGGTCGGTGGCGTCGCAGCGAATGCTTTCTACCGGAGTGGGTCCCTCACGTTTTGCGACAGGGGCCGGTATGGCGGTGGCTGTGGCGGATGTAGAGTCGGGCATTGCAATCGCCAGGGTGAGCCGGCGTGTGCGGTTGTCGAGAGTCTTTAGCTCATCGCATGCCGATGATTTGCTCCTTTCAATGGTCGGGCCCATTGAGGCACGCATGGCACGGTTGTCGACGATTGGTGTCGACAGCATGAGTCCGAGCATTATCAGCGCTACCATTGCGGCAGCTACCTGAAGTATTCCGCGCTTTACCGGGGCAGCGTATGAGCCTGACGCCTCTTCCTGTCGCATGGATGAATCGACAATATGCTGTGCCGGTGAATGCAGGCTCAGCGGAGTGGCTTTTATTGCGCTCAATCCGATATAACGTGGCGAGACGTCAGCACTTTCGAAAGGTTCGAACGACGGCACGCCTTCTTCAGAAAGCGATAATACTCCGAGATGTCCGAGGCCGGTTTCTCCTTCCTGTTGCATCTGATAGCGCATGGTATTTACGCAGTCGGTCACAATCTGCGATGCCTGGTCGTATGTAAGACGATGGCGTCGGGCAACGGAGCTTACCAGCAGTCCGTCGTTGTGGACAAGCTCGGCATTGAAAGTGATTGAGCGTCGGGGCGGAAATATACACCCCAGCTCGGTATCGATGGATGCCGGAGTGTGGTGGGCTATAAGCGCACCAAGACCCGGCACGACAACGCAGTCATGTCGGAGCACCAGATATTCTATATGCTCGATTATCGATATCACTACGCAAAGTTAAGCACTTCCTGGCATTTTTCAAAACGAAACGAAACGTTTTTATCATGGCGTACGTACGATAAACGGTCTGCAACGGATGTATTATGGGGATTATCACCGGGCCGGAATCATGATGACTCCGGCCCGGTGATAATGTATGGTTGCGATGAGAGTGGTGAAATATAGTTATCGGTTACTCACCGGCATTCTGTTGCAGCCACTTTACACGTGTGGCGTCGGGCAGATGCTTCACAGAAAAGTCGGAGAATGTGGCACGGAAGCCGTTCCCATCGGGACATGCGGCCATCATGCCTATTTTTACAGGGCGGTTGGCCTCCATCCATGCGTTGCGCATGAGTGTGTATTCTTTGTCGTCGAAAGAGTAGAATATCTCTATGGCGTCGAGGCGTCGCACAGCTTTTATCCATATGAAATCGACAGGACGGTCAAGTGCAATAACACTCCAGTCGGATGTGTGATGGGTGACTACTGTACTTAGGTTATATTTGCCGTCGACAAATTCGATGCCGGCCTTGATATAGTTTTCGTGATCGATGCGTATCATCATTCCGGCCTGGTCGAAGCGCACTTTATAGTCGCCGCTCACTTTGACTTTAGCCTCGAATTCGCCTCCGTATTCGGCATAATAGAAAGGAGCGTCGTCGACGGTAAATCCGTAGTGTGATATCCGCCAATAGTCGCTCTGCGGGGTTACATCCATGGTGAGTTTACCTCCGTCGATGTTCCATTGTGCCGGTTCGTTAAACCAGTTCATCTTTTCAAGTGTCTGGCCACAAACCGATTGTGCTGCAATAAGTGATAATGCTGTTGCTAATGTTGCCTTTATATTCATTGCTTTATTGTTTTTAAATAACCATTCAATCAATTAACTTTGCAAAGTTAATGGCTTGCTTTATAGCAGGCAATGGCTAAAAATAACCATTTTTGCATATGGATACCTTCCGCCGTCTTGATACCATAATGAGAAACCAGCCTAAATCGATAGCATGCGCCGACCGTGTAGCTGTGGAACGCTATGCCGAGGCTATAGCAACGATGGAGAATGTTGTGGCTGTGCTCAGCGACCTGAAAGCCGGAACGAGCCGTATATTTCACGGTGCGTTCGGCGACTGCATAGGGTTGCAGCGCTATATTTCGGAAAACTCAATCTGGGAAAAAGAGATACTTGACCTTATTCCTGAGGCTGACCGTGAGGAGAAGTATCTGGCAGAGCTGAGGTTTTATAATTTTCTGCGGCATATGCCTCGCGGACGTAGGCAGGCTTATTTTCTTGCCGCCAAACTGCGCTTCATGCCATGCGGGATGTCGCCGGTCGATGTGCTCCACCGTATGTACTATATATACACACCCGATGGAGATGCTTTGAGTCATGCGCTGTGTCTCTACGGGCCACAGGCATTCGATTTTCCGGGCAGAAGTGTTGCCGTAAATTCAGTGACGGGTCAGCTTCATCCTCTTACATCAGCGTCTGACGACAGTATACTCTCGCGACGTGAAAAACAGGTGCTCGAACTAATCGACATGGGGCGTTCAAGCCGTGAGATAGCTGAGGCTATGTCGATAAGCGTGCATACTGTAAGCCGTCACCGTCAGGAAATACTGGCCAAACTCCAGGTGAAGAATTCGGCAGAGGCGTGCCGTCTGGCCAGGAGTCTTTCGATTATTACCAGATGAATGTGTCGTGAGATGTAGTAGTGTTGCCGCAAGCATCTGTCGCAGTCATTACTACTTCGTGTTTTTTACCTTTTGTAAAGCGCGACGGGTCCATCACGAAAGTTGCTGTGGCAGTCTTGCCGTCGAGCTCAAACAGTGCGTACTTTCCGTCGATAGTGCCTCGGTAGGTCTTTATACCGCTGAGATTGTCGGAAAGTACATACTTTACACGTCCGTTGCGTCCCCAGGTTTCCGGTTTGACTGGGCGAACTTTGGGAGCTACAGTATCGGTTGTGACTGTGAAACGGCCAAGTGCCGACGGACGTCCCTCCATGCGTCCCTCCCGCCATGTCGCATCGACCCTGGCAGAGCCGCCTTTGGGTGTGAGCCTTACCAAGCATAGCTTTTCGGGGGTTATAGCCGGCGGGCACTGTACATTTATATTTACTTCAAACTCTCCGCTTACAGGTACAGTAGCGCTCCCTACTGAGTATACGGGTGTAAGATATTTGTCGGATGGTGTGGATGTGATGGATATATAGCCGTCATTGTAGAATGTGCCTTTGGGGAATGTTACTTCCACCCCGTCGACATTGAAGGTGTTGCGTCCGCGATGGTCGATGAGACTTCCTTTGCTCTCTCTCTCAGGTATGTCGGCTTTACGGCCATGGATTGTAAACGGCTGTGTCTTGCGGTTGCCGTGTTCGTCCTCCAGAATCCATCGGCAATGGTAATCGCGCTCTTCGTTTATGAGCAGTGTGCCGCGGTCGACTGTACGTATCATGTCGCCAAGCGGTTCGGCATCGGGTATCTGTGTCCACATCATCCATGAGCCATTGTTGATTACCCCGGCATAGTCGGTGAGTGTGTTGACAGCCCGTGTGTTGTCAAATGAAAAGCGGTCAATCGTGCGGCGGTACACCTCTTTGCCGTCGACTTCGAGTGCAAGATGTTTCACTCCATATATATTGGTAGTGCCGCTCATGCGGTCGTAGGCTTTTATTGCCGGGACAACACGTCCCCAGGCGGTGAATCCCTGCGCAAATTTTGCAGGCACGAGGGTGGAAGTTCCGGCTACATCGCCTTCTCCGTCGACGGCATACAGACCAAGTGCTCTTACCTCAGGGGCTACCGCATCTTTTATATGTCGCCGATAGTATACCATCGGGTCGAGCGGATCGCCGGTGTGTGTGTCGCGTACATCCATGTGCAGGTGCGGGCCTCCCGAAGAGCCGGAGTTTCCGCTTCGGCCTATGGCTTCCCCGCGTTTTACCTGGATTTCCCCGGGGAGGAAATTCATATCTATTGAGAATGTCTCACGGGCATATTGCTCTGCGCGCGCACGTTTGTCGATGGCGGGAGAAAAGGCCTCGAGGTGACCGTATACTGTGGTCAGCCCTGTTGTCGGATGTGTGACGTATACTGCGCGTCCGAATCCCCATGGAGAGGCCACAATTCGGCTTACATACCCGTCGTCGGCGCTGCGGACGGTGAGTCCGGTGCGTCCCTGCGTCTTGAAATCGAGTCCGGAGTGGAAATGGTTGCGTCGCAATTCGCCGAAATTACCGCTGAGTATCAATGGTATGTCGAGCGGTAGTCCAAGTTCCGGCAGTTTGTCTCCGGCAATATTTCCGTTCGGTTTCTGTTGTGCGTCGGCACTTATTGTCCCTGCTATTGTAATTATAATGGATGCGGCGACTGCAGCACAGTCTCGCAACATCTTATCGCATATATGATATGTCATAATCAAGCACTTATTAGTAACAAAAAAGAAGGGCAGCCCGAGGAGGGTCTGCCCTTTCTTTTAAAGTGCCACATCAAAGGAATGCGATGAAACTCCGAATGACAGGATTTGAGCGCTCGCCATCCTTTGTAATCCGCCTTGGTGTCGTAGACACCTCCACTCTCCGAGAAGAGGGATGGGGCCCGCCATCAGACAGCTAAGCATGTCTCGGTATTTCATTATTAATTGATGAGTTTCCCAATCTACTTTGATGTGGTGTTATCATCTTCGACAACTCAGAATGTTGAGGCTTGAGAATAGCTTCCTCGATAAGTCTGTAGTGTGTCGTCAGGATCTCTTTCCCTTTGTCTTTATAACGCAAAGATAGTTCTTCTTGTTGAATCCTCCAAAAAAAATACCGGAAAAATCAGGTTGACTTCTCGGAGAATGGTGTGCCTGATGTGTCTATTCATGTGGTTAACACTTTTTTGGTAGAGGGTTATGTTTTGTATATATATCGTTTGTGTGGGAATTTGTACCTTTGTAAGTTAATTAAGAAAAGTCAATGTCTGAACGCAATATATTAATTCAAGGGGCAAGAGTCAACAATCTTAAGAATGTAAGCGTGGAGATTCCCCGCAATCGCCTGGTGGTTATAACCGGCGTAAGCGGTAGCGGAAAGTCCAGTCTCGCATTCGACACCCTTTATGCCGAGGGGCAGCGACGTTATGTCGAGAGTCTGTCGGCTTATGCCCGTCAGTTTCTTGGCAAAATGGCCAAGCCTGAGGTAGACTTTATCAGAGGTCTCCCCCCGGCAATCGCCATAGAGCAGAAGGTAAATACGCGCAATCCGCGTTCTACGGTAGGCACCTCTACTGAAATATATGATTATATGCGTCTGCTTTTCGGGCGTGTAGGACGCACCTATTCTCCGGTTTCCGGCGAGCAGGTACGCAAGCATAGTGTAGGCGATGTGCTCTCAGTCGCCGGTCAGTATCCTGAGGGGACACGCGTTGCAGTCGCAGCTCCGATATTTCTTCCTGAGGGGCGTACTTTGCGGCAGCAGCTTGATATACTTATGAAGGGAGGGTATTCTCGCCTCGTTACATTGTCCGACGGGTGTTTCCTTGATATAGAGGAGATGCTTGCCGGCGATAATCTGCCGGAGTCGGCCGACGGACTTATGCTGTTGATTGACCGTCTTGCAGTAGCCGCTGACGGTGACGAACTGAGTCGACTTGCTGAGTCGGTGGAGACTGCTTTTTTCGAGGGACGCGACGAAATGGTGCTTCTTGTATGGGCCGACGAAGGCTTGAAGGAGCATAGATTTTCCAAGCGTTTCGAGGCCGACGGCATTACTTTCCGTGAGCCGAGCGAACTTATGTTCAATTTCAATAACCCTTACGGAGCGTGTCCCGTATGCGAGGGGTTTGGCAAGACCGTCGGCATTGACCCTGCGCTGGTGGTGCCCGACACCTCTCTGTCGGTCTATGACGATGCTGTAGTGTGCTGGCGAGGAGAGAAGATGAGCGAATGTAAGCGCGACCTTATACGACTCGCGCCTCAGCTTGGATTTCCGATTCATAAGCCATATTGCGAACTTACACCCGACGAACTTGATATCCTCTGGCATGGGCGCGGCAAGTTTTATGGTATCGACGGCTTCTTCAGGTGGGTCGACGAGAATCAGTATAAGATACAGTATCGCGTGATGAAGGCGCGCTATCGCGGAAAGACGGTGTGTCCCGAGTGTCATGGGTCCCGGCTTAAGCCCGATGCGTCGTATGTAAAAATCGGCGGCCGTACCATAATGGAACTTGTGAGCATGCCTGTGGCCGACCTGCGCCGGTGGTTCTCGGAACTTGAGCTTGACGATACCGAATCGCGTGTGGCCACCCGATTGCTTATGGAAATCAACAACCGTATCGGATTCCTTTGCGATGTAGGACTCGGCTATCTTACACTCGACCGCTTGTCATCGACTCTGTCGGGAGGTGAAAGCCAGCGCATCAATCTTGCCACTTCATTGGGCAGCAGTCTTGTCGGTTCGCTGTATATACTTGATGAGCCGAGTATCGGACTGCATCCGCGCGACACGGCCAAACTTGTGGAAGTGCTCAGGCGCCTTCAGATGATTGGCAATACGGTGGTAATTGTGGAGCATGATGCCGATATAATGCGTGCGGCCGACTATCTTATCGATGTGGGCCGTGATGCCGGACGCCTTGGCGGAAATATAGTTTATCAGGGTCCTGTGGATTCGCTGCCGGCAGATGCGGCCGATTCTTACACCGTAAAATATCTGCGCGGTGATTTGTCGGTACCTCTGCCTGCACACCGTCGTCGCTGGAAAGACTATATAGAGGTGGTCGGTGCGCGTGAGCATAATCTGAAGAATATAGATGTGCGTTTCCCGCTCGGAGTGATGACTGTAGTCACCGGAGTCAGCGGCAGCGGCAAGTCGACACTTGTGCGCGATGTGTTTTGGCGAGCTATGGTACGTCAGCTCGGCGAAGCAGGCGATGCTCCGGGGCTTCACAAGGAATTGCGCGGTGATTTGTCGCGCATAAAGGCGGTGGAGTTTGTCGACCAGGACCCTATAGGACGTTCGTCGCGAAGCAATGCGGCCACATACCTTAAGGCATACGATGAGATACGCAAACTTTTTGCAGAGCAGCAGGGTGCGAAGCAGATGGGATTTACACCTGCCTTCTTCTCGTTTAATACCGAGGGTGGTCGATGTGAGGAATGCAAAGGGGAGGGTACCATTACGATTGAGATGCAGTTTATGGCCGACATCGTAATACCCTGTGAGACGTGTCATGGACAGCGTTTCAAGCCGGAGATACTCGACATCCGTTATCGTGGGCAGAATATCAACGATGTGCTTGAAATGACAGTCAATCAGGCGATAGAATTTTTTGGTGAGGACGATACTTCACTTGCCAAGAAGATAGTGAAGCGTCTTAAACCGCTTCAGGATGTCGGACTGGGTTATATCAAGCTCGGGCAGTCGTCGTCGACACTCTCGGGTGGCGAGAACCAGCGTGTTAAACTGGCCTACTATCTCGCTCAGGAGAAGCCGGAGCCTACTATGTTTATATTTGACGAGCCTACTACCGGACTTCATCTGAATGATATAAACAAGCTGATGGACAGTTTCAGCCGTCTTATTGCACAGGGACATACAGTATTGATTATCGAGCATAATCTCGATGTCATCAAATGTGCCGACCATGTCATTGACATCGGTCCTGAAGGTGGTGACCTCGGTGGCAATGTAGTGGCCGCCGGCACTCCCGAGCAGATAGTCTCGTGTGCCGACAGTTATACCGGCCGATATCTTGCACCTCTGCTTATACGGTAGATTATTAACCAGTTTCTGATACATAGAATAGTTTGCCTACTTCGTCCCGATGCATGCCTCGCTACAGCTGTGCTTGCATTGGGACGAAGTCGCATTCAGCACTTTAGCGGGCGTGTGGTGTATGGATTGCTGTTATCGGTATTTGATAATATTTCTATATTTTAACAAATCTTCATTTTTCCGGGGTAAAAGTAGGTGAGAGTGGAGAATGTTTTGTAACTTTGCAGCCGAAAAAATTGAAAGAGTTCAGAATCGATAATTGAAAGAGTTCAAAAAAAGCGAGTTATGATTAATAGAATACTCATCAGAATGAAGGTAGTACAGATGCTTTATTCCTACCTTCTTACAAGAAGCCGATTTAATATTATCCCGGCTCCCGACGCACCTTCACGCGACAAGCGCTTCGCCCACTCGCTATACAACGAACTCCTGTTGCTGCTTCTCGACAACTCAGGCTACCGTATAACATTTGACGGCGACAACGTATTGCGCGTCATTGCTCCCGAGCGTTCTAAATCAGGACAGCCATACACACGCATTGCGGCAGCACTGTCTACCAACGATGAACTCCGTCCGATTATTACGGCGCAGCGTTCATGGATTGAGGCTCTGGCCCCATTGAGAGGTGTATACAGTGCCGCTGTTAAGGAATCGGCCATATTCAAGGAATACATGCGCAAGCGCACACCGATGGAGATTGACGACGAAGCCCGTCTGTGGAAGAATCTGATGCGCACCGTGCTTTTGCGCGACAAGGGTATTGACACTCTCGTGCGTTCCAATCCCGAATTTACCATCAACGGCTATAATGAGGCTCTCAAGATGTTTGATGCCACGCTTGATGATTATGCCGACGTGCGTTCTTCACTGATAGATGCTCGCCGTTCGCTCGGCACATCGCTCGACAAGGCCTACGAACTCTACCACTCGCTCCTGCAGCTGATGATAGACCTTACGCATACACGCGAGATACAGATTGACGAAGCCAAGCACAAATATCTGCCCAGCCACGACGACCTCAACCCGAATATGAAGTTTGTCGAAAATCAGTTTGTGCGCGCTCTCGCCGAAAATGCCGACATGAAAGCATATCTTGAGGCTACTCCGATAAGCTGGATTGACGACCAGGTGACTTTGCGCCATCTGCTTGACAAAATCATGGAATCGGATATATACAAGGCTTATATGGCCGATTCGGTGAGCGACATGGAAAAAGACAGCGAGTTGTGGTATGCTCTTTTCAAGAACGTGATAGCCGACAGCGACGAACTGGCCGAGGCTCTTGAGGCGCAGTCGGTGTTCTGGAACGATGACCTTGCAATCATGGGATCATTTGTCCTTAAGACTATACGTCGCTTCGCTCATGCCGGCGACGACCTGGAGAGTGTCAATCTGATGCCTAAATTCAAAGACATCGAGGACGAGCGCTTCGGTCCGCGTCTTTTTGATGCTGCAGTGGCTCATCAGCAGGAGTACCGCGCTCTTATCGACTCGCGCCTTGAGGGGAGCACTTGGGATCCGGAGCGCCTTGCATTCATGGATATAGTCATACTCGAGACTGCTATAGCCGAGCTGCTCAACTTCCCGTCGATACCGACCGTCGTGACAGTCAATGAATATACTGAAATCGCCAACTACTACTCGACTGCAAAGAGCGGACAGTTTGTGACCGGTATGCTCTACGGCATAATCAATCAGCTTAAAAGCGACGGCACATTGGTAAAAGAGTGACATCAGGGCCGGCATAATTCCGGGCCATTGGCGATAATGTTGCGATGGTTTGTGTATTTTGCTTCAAAAAAGGCCTTGAATGATGGTTTCTCGGCAAATATGTGTATATTTGCAGGAGAAGAAATTTAATAATAAATACAACAACGACTATTTAATCATGATTTACAATCTAATAGCTCTTCAGGCTGCCGGAAATAACGGCGCCGGAATAATGAATATCGGCCTTATCGTCATACTTTTTGCCGTGTTCTATTTCTTTATGATTCGTCCGCAGCAGAAGAAGCAGAAAGAGATTAAGAAATTTCGCGACGCTCTTACCAAGGGTGACAAGGTTATCACCGCAGGTGGTATCTATGGAAAAATCCGCAATGTAGGCACTACTACTTTCGACATAGAGATTGCTGAAGGCGTACGCATCACAATTGACAAGAATTCGGTATATCCTTCGGCTCAGGAAGTCACCGAGGCAACTGCCCAGAAATAATCCGGCCGTCGGTATTCCGGCTGCGCCTCAATTTTAGAGCTTGTTTAATAATAAATGTTGCCGCCAGGGTCGTATATATTGAGGCGATTTTCGACATGTGACGAAGGAGTGTACTTTATGTACACGACTGAGGAACAGGGTGAAAAGCGGCCAAGATATACGAGACAAAAGGTGACTTTATAACCATTCAACCTCCCTCCTGCTTTTGAAACAAATGTAAAAATATATCACCGATATGAAACAAATTACCTCCAGTCGGTCAATCGCCGGCATCTTTCCGCCTGCTCTTCGGTCGTTATGGAACCCCATAACTCCCTCATCACAAGCGAAAATATGCTCGACGAATGACCGCCCTGACGGTAACATTTATTATTAAACAAGCTCTTAATCAACCCCTCTGATATGTCACTATAGCGAGGATGGCACTGACGGAAAAAATACGTAAAATCACAGACAGAATCCACCTTGCGGTCACGTCGTCACGTGGCCGCGAAGTGGGTCTGTTTCTTTTGTTTCTGGCCATTTCCTATGTATTCTGGCTGCTTCTGACGCTCAACAATGAGTCGCAGGATGATATTGATGTGCCCATTGCTATTGTCAATGTGCCCGACAGCGTTACATTTATTACGGATGTACCGCCTGTAATAAAGGCAAGCGTAAGAGACAAGGGCTCTATACTGATGCGTTATCGATTCAACAACTCCAAGGTGATGAAAATCGACTGGGGGGAATATGTTGGACGCACGGATGATAATCGTTTCCTTATGGGGCGTCAGGATTTGGGGGCCCGACTGCGCGACTATTTCGGAAGTTCATCGCAGATTGTCACTGTGGCGCCTGATTCGCTGAAACTGACATACACTACAAGTCCGGGACGCAAGGTTGCCGTACATGTCAATGCCGATGTGCGTCCGGCTCTTGGCAACATAGTGAACGGACCGCTCACGATTAATACCGATTCGGTGACGTTATATTCTGTCACCGATATGCCCCATTCCCTTACATCGGTCGAGACTATGCCGATTATACGCTCGAAACTTACCGATACTACTTCCGTCCTGGTCAAGATAAAACCAATCGACGGTGTGCGTATAGTACCCGACAATGTTACAGTCACTATACCTGTCGAGCCTCTTATCGCACGCAGTCAGATGGCATCGATTGTAGTAAAGAATATGCCTGATGGCTATGGCTTGCTTACATTCCCGTCGCAGATTGAAGTCAGCTATCTTATCCCTATGAGCGCATACAACACAGAACCTTACGACATAAAGGCATATGTGGATTTTGCCGATGCTCTGTCGGCTCCGACATCAAAGATTCCCGTCACGATGTCGCTGATGCCTGAACTGTACCGCGATGTTACGATTTCGCCCGACAGCGTTGAGTACATTGTAGAACAGCGTCATCAGTAAGGATATCCTTTTTCCATTTGCATATATATTTTTTCTCTTAAATCGCACCTGTTATATAATCCTTAATACCAATTTATTACAAACTTTTACTAAAACACTGATACACCATGAAGATTACCGCAATTACCGGAGGAATCGGCAGCGGCAAGTCCGTAGTATCGGAAATGCTGCGCACGATGGGCTATCCTGTCTATGACTGTGACTCGCGGGCAAAAGTGATTATGGATGCCGATGAAGAAATCAAACAGGCTATTGCCACGCAGATATGTCGTGATGCCATAGATGCTGATGGAAATATTGACCGAAAGCGTCTTGGCGCAGTAGTTTTCTCGGATGCCACGCTGCTCGAACAGCTCAACTCGATAGTGCATGGTGCCGTGCGAGCTGATTTCCGCCGATGGGCAGAGTCGGCTGGCGTTGAGCGAGTATGGCTTGAGACGGCTCTGCTATATGAAAGCAGGCTTGACAGGCTTGTCGATGACGTATGGGAAGTATCTGCTCCTGAAGACCTGAAGATAAGACGAGTAATGCGGCGTAACGCCATGACTGCCGAGCAGGTAAAGGCTCGCATAGAGGCTCAGCAGCGTACGTCACATCCGGAAAAACATCCATGTGTCAATCTTATTGTCAATGACGATGTGCAGCCACTTCTTCCGCAAGTGCTCGCACTTCTCTGAGAATCCTCTGCAAGTATAGATAATCACTGCATCATCCGATTGCACTGAGGCCAACTAAAACGCCACCCCGCAGATGCTTCTTCTGCGGGGTGACTTTTTAGACCCCGTTCCCCAATATTTGTTAACGCTGGGGCGGTCAAGCGTCGTGCAGATGTGTTCGCGCAGTGAGGGAG
>NZ_JAIDKI010000013.1 GCF_029051885.1 Muribaculum sp. | reverse complement strand
GTATACTCGAAGATATCGGCGATAATGCGCATCGAGAATTCCGGCGGATAGATATAGGTGTTGCGCACCATGAACTCCTTGAGGATATCGTTCTGGATAGTTCCGGCCATCTCTTCAAGTTTGGCACCCTGCTCCAGACCTGCGTTGATATAGAAGGCGAGCACAGGAAGCACAGCACCGTTCATGGTCATTGACACAGACATCTTGTTAAGAGGAATACCGTCGAAGAGCACTTTCATGTCGTCGAGCGAGCAGATTGACACACCAGCCTTACCGACGTCACCCACAACGCGGGGATGGTCAGCGTCATATCCACGGTGTGTGGCGAGGTCGAATGCTACAGAAAGACCTTTCTGTCCCGACGCAAGGTTGCGGCGATAGAAAGCATTTGACTCAGCTGCGGTAGAGAAGCCTGCATACTGACGGATAGTCCAGGGGCGCAGGGGATACATAGCGCTGTACGGACCACGCAGGAACGGGGGGATACCCGACATATAGTTGAGGTGTTCCAGTCCCTCAAGGTCCTGCTTTGTATAGACGTTCTTTACGGAAATAAGTTCCGGGGTAATCCAGTCCTCTCCGTGTGCCACGGCAACATGATTGGTGCCGAATGCGTCTTTGGCAATATCTATGGTTTTGAAATCTGGTTTCATTTTTGTTGGCGTGTTGGATTATTTGAGCAGACGGGAGTTGAAATCGCGGAGAGTATCAAGAACATTGCAACGCACGTGGATGAAGTCGTTGATACCTGCGGCCTTGAGGTCGTCCATGCATGCGGGAGCACCGGCAACAACAAGAATAGCACGACCGGCAAGAGCCTCCTTGGCCTTGGGAGCGAAGTCGGCATATTCGTCATCGCTCGAGCAAAGCACAACTACGTCGGCGCCCTTCTCAATTGCAGCCTCAACACCCATCTCTACTGTATCGAAGCCAAGATTGTCGATAATCTCGTAGCCTGCGCAGCCGAAGAAATTGGTAGAGAACTGAGCACGGGCAAGTCGCATAGCAAGGTTGCCGATAGTAAGCATGAATACTTTCGGACGCTCAGCGGCTGCCTCAGTAGCCAGACGCAGTGTCTCGAAGTCGCTTGCTGCACGGCTCATATTAAGGCCACCCTTGTCGTCGCAATGGTCGTGGTCGCCATGATGACATCCGCAAGCAGCCCCGGTGGTTTCAATTTTGCCGGCGGCAGTCTCATTGATATTAGGATACTGGTTGGTGCCAAGCAGTATTTCTTTACGACGGGCAACATCAGTGTGACGTTTTGCGTTGCTCTCATTAACCGCAGCCTGTACAGTGCCATCATTGATGCATGCAAGGAATCCACCCTTCTCTTCTACATCGAGGAACTGTTTCCATGCCTGCTGAGCGATAGACAGAGTAAGAGTCTCCACATAATAGCTACCTCCGGCAGGGTCGATTACCTTATCGAGATGGCTCTCTTCCTTCAGCAGGTGCTGCTGATTGCGGGCAATGCGTTCAGAGAATGCATCAGGCTTCTTGTAAGGAGCGTCAAAAGGTGTGGTAGTAATCGAGTCGACACCGGCAAGAGCCGCAGACATTGACTCGGTCTGCGAACGGAGGAGATTTACATGGGCATCATATATAGTCTGGTTAAAGCGCGATGTGATCGCGTGCACGAGCATCTTGGCGCTCTGCTTTGAGTCGGGCTTGTACTGCTCAACAATCTGAGCCCACAACATACGGGCAGCGCGGAACTTGGCGATTTCCATAAAATAATTGGAACTTACGCCCATATTGAATTTGATGCGCTTTGCCACGATGTCGGCCTTTACACCTGCATCAGTGAGCATAGTCATCCACTCGGCACCCCATGACAGAGCATATCCGAGCTCCTGATAGATATATGCACCGGCGTTACACAGCATAAAGCTGTCGACAGCGAAAATCTGAAGGTTGTCGACAGGCTTTACAGTCTCCAGCAGTTCGAGGGCAATAGCCTTGATATCGCCGGGGAACTCTGTTCCGTGTTTCAACGCACGACGCATCGGGTTGAAATCGATAGAGCCGTTGAATACGGTCAATTCGCCACTGCGGCGGAGATATTCCACGAGAACGCCGGCCAGCTCTACAGCATGGCGAGGGCATGTCTGGAAATTGATTTCAACGCTTTTGAGGTCAATACCGGCAAGAAGTCGGCCTACTTCTTCAGGAGTAGTCAGAGAAACATTGAATCCAAGAGAGTTAACGCCCTTTCCGAGCACATCGAGCGCAGCGGCATTAGCACCCTCGATTGTGTCTTCAAGTATCTCCTGACGCACTTTCCAGTCGTTATCTGTACGTGTGCCGCGAAGATAAGGATATTCACCAGGAAGCGAATCCGTGGTCTTAAAATCGGCAATGTTCTCGGCACGGTAAACGGGCTCTACATTGAAGCCTTCGTTGGTGCGCCAAACAAGTTTCTTATTGAAGTCGGCACCCTTAAGGTCGGCCTCCACTTTGGCTCTCCACTGGTCGTAGGAGCACTCAGGAAACATGTCGAACAACTTTTCTTTATTGTCTGCCATGGTTGAGGTTAATATTTAAAATTTAGATTAAAATGTCATGTCGGCAACATATGGCATACGCGGCTACCTATGATACATGCAATCCACGCACACATATATGTCATATAAGGCAAAGTTACTAACTCCCGTCAATTCTCCCAACAAATCACGGAAAAATTTCCATAATTATACATTCATTAAGCCATCTTTTAAGAATAAATGTTGCCGACAAGGTCGTGTACATTATGGCAATCTATGACATGCAATAAAGAAACGCACTTCATGTATGCAACTGAGAAACAGAGCACAAAAAGCGCCACAGACCACCAAGTCTGCGACGCTTTTATAATCAATTGATATCATTTGCCAAATTTATCCTTGATAAATTCCTCGGCCTTTTCTTTTACGGTCTCTATGACCTCCTTGCCCTTTTCACTAA
>NZ_JAIDKI010000129.1 GCF_029051885.1 Muribaculum sp. | reverse complement strand
ACTCCTTCGTCACATGTCGAAAATCGTCTCAAGCTATACGACCCTGGCGGCAACATTTATTATTAAACAAGCTCTTACTTATAATGGTTGCTACTGATACAAATTATCGGAAAAGGGTGAATAATCGGCTTTTGGGGCCAATTGTCGCTCTACGGCTTTCGCGATTGGAGCGAATTGATGTAATTTTGGAGTAGCAATAACCCTATGATTGCCTACTACATCATGAAATTACGCAGACAATTAATCGCATTAACAGCCGTTGCTGCCTTGTCGGGCGTGCATGCCTACGGCTCGACGGAGCGTACCTCCGACACAAAATGGACACGTTTCAGCCACACACAGGCCGACGATTGGTATACCACCGACGACGCCCGCGGAGTGGCCGACAATGTATTGTTGTATCAGAAAAACTCTGGCGGCTGGCCCAAGAACATACCGATGCATATGCCCATGAGCGAAGCCGACCGGAAGCGTGTCGCCGGCGAAAAAGACTCGAAAGAGGCCTCCAAGAAGGGGTGTATGGATAATGACGCCACAACGAGCGAGATACGTTTCCTTGCCAGGATGTGGAAGGCCAACGGCGACAGTATCTATCTCGAGGGTGCCCGTCGGGGCGTGCGCTTCATACTCGACTCGCAGTATCCCAACGCGGAGGCTCCCGACACACATGCCGGCGGGTGGCCTCAGTATTATCCTCTGCGCGGAGGCTACAGCGACTATTTCACCTTCAACGACAATCTGCACATTAATAATATGGTGCTTCTGCGCGATCTGCTCGACCCCTCTACCGAGGCCGGGGCGATACTTCCCGCTGGATGGCGCGCGGAGGTCGAGAAGGCCTACAAGGCCGGCCTGCAGTGTATACTCGACTGTCAGGTGGTAGAGGACGGAGTAAAGACCATGTGGTGTGCGCAGCACGACCCCTATACGCTGCTCCCCGCCGAGGGTCGTCCCCACGAGCTGCCTTCGTATTCAGCCGACGAGGGCACTTCGATATTGTGGTTTCTGATGTCGATTGACGACCCTTCGGCCGAAGTTGTCGATGCCGTAGAGCATGCTGTGGCATTTATGGAAAAGACAGCTATCGAGGGCAAGAAGCCCGAATTTGTGTACAACGACCGCGGAAGCCGCATCGACGAGGTGGTGGTCGACTGCGACAGCTCACGTATGTGGGGTCGCTTTATCCAGCTCGGAGGCGATGTCGCCGCCAAGGTGTATCCCAACTTTTTCGAGCGGCTCAAGGAGCGCCGGCCACGCACACTGAAGATAGGTGGCGACACCCTGAGCTATGAGCTGTGGCGCAATGCCGCCGAGAGCTACGACGCTTCGCAGGCCCATCGTCCCATCTTCAGTATCTACGACGACAGTCGTCCTCACCATCTGTTCAGGTTTCTCTACAGCTTTTCCGACCTTGAGCCTGTGGCCGACAGCCAGTGCGGATATATGTTCGCTCCGTCGCTCAATGCCGCGCGGCGTATCCGTTACCGCTACATCGGCACCTGGCCCGACTTCGTCATCAAGGGTCAATATCCCGAATGGCATGCCCGCATGGAAAGGAAATTTGGTAAAAAGAGAGGGAAAAATTAACGCTTCTTGGAAAGACGCTTCACGTGTACACGATAAATTATTAACTTTGGGGTGTAGGCGGCGATATCCGGCCATGAATACTGTCGTCGTTCTGCCATAATGCCATAAACAGATTATTAAACAAGCTCTAAAAAGCTCTTAACCTTATGAAATTGAATCGAAACCTTACAGTGCTCGCATGCTGCGCCGCCATGAGCTTATCCATGCAGGCCGCTCCCGAACTGAGCGAAGTATGGGTAGCCGACCTCGGCAACGGCAAGTACCAGAATCCGATTATCTATGCCGATTATTCCGACCCCGATGTAGTGCGTGTCGGCGATGACTTCTATATGACCGCTTCCAGCTTCAACTGTGTGCCCGGTCTGCCGATTCTGCATTCCAAGGATTTGGTCAACTGGACTATCATAAGCTACGCCATCGACCGTTTCCCCGACGAAGCATTGTTTGTCAAGGACGGTGTGAACCACGGCAATGCAGTGTGGGCTCCTTCGATACGCTATCACAACGGCGAATTCTATATCTACTACGGCGATCCCGACCTGGGCATATTCATGACCAAGGCCAAGGACCCCAAGGGCCCGTGGTCGCCTCTGAAGCTGGTGGCTCGCAAGAAAGGTGTAATCGACACCTGTCCGCTCTGGGACGAGGACGGAAAGGCCTACATGTCGTGGGGCTTTGCCGGCAGCCGCGCCAATCTTAAGAGTGTGCTTGCCGTGTGTGAGATGGCTCCTGACGGCGAGAGCCTGATAGGGCAGCCCAAAATCGTATATGACGGCCATGACGTAGACGTGACCATCGAGGGTACGAAATTCTACAAGCGCAATGGTTACTACTATATAATGTCGCCGGCCGGAGGTGTGCCAACCGGCTGGGAGACCATACTCCGCTCCAAGAGCCCCTGGGGCCCTTATGAGCGCAAGGTGGTGCTTGCCCAGGGCGACACTGATATCAACGGCCCCCATCAGGGCGGCTGGGTCGACACTCCCGATGGCGGCGAGGACTGGTTTATCCACTTCCAGGATGTAGGCGCTGTAGGGCGCATCGTGCATCTCAACCCCGTACACTGGATCGAGGACTGGCCTGTGATGGGTGTCGACAAAGATGGCGACGGCTGCGGCGACCCCGTGCGCACCTACAAGAAGCCCAACGTAGGCAAGACATATCCCAAGGCCACTCCGCAGGAGAGCGACGAGTTCAACGACATCAACCTCGGCCTTCAGTGGCAGTGGCACGGCAATCCCGAGCCGTGGTGGGGCTACAACAATGTGGAGAAGGGTGTGCTTTCGCTCTATTCCGTGCCTGTCAGCCCAAATTACAAGAGCCTTTGGGATGTGCCCAACCTTCTGCTCCAGAAGATACCGGCACCGTCGTTTACCGCTACGATGAAGGTCACTCTTACCCCCGACAAGCGTTACGACGGAGAGCGCACCGGCCTGGTGGTGATGGGACTTGACTATGCCGTGCTTGCTCTGGAGAAGACCGCAGAAGGGTTCCGCCTGAGCGAAAACGAATGTCATAAGGCCGACAAGGGTAAGACCGAAGTCGAGAATGCCTCGGTGATGCTTCCCGATTCGACCGCCTATCTGCGCGTGAAGATGGCCGACGGCATATGCAATTTCAGCTACAGTCTCGACGGCAAGAAGTTCAAGAGTATCGGCAAGCCGTTTACCGCCCGCGAAGGGAAATGGATCGGTGCGAAAATCGGAACATTCTGCACACGTCCCAAGGTGGCAAATGACGGCGGACGCGCCGATATCGACTGGTTCCGTGTAACAAAGCTCTAACTGAGTCATGCGACTGAAACATATCATAGCATCCTTATCGATACTTATACTCGGCCTCCCTATATATGGGGCCGAGTATAAACGTGAAATAACCGTTGCTCCTGACGGCAGCGGCGACTATACCACCCTTACCGACGCTCTGGAAGGGATACGCGCCTATATGGACTACCGTGTCACGGTCAATCTGCGTCCGGGAGTCTATCGCGAGAAGGTGGTGATACCCTCGTGGATAGAGAATGTGGAATTTGTCGGCGCCGGTGCAGACAGTACGGTGATAAGCTGGGGCGACTATGCCTCTCTCGACAATATGGGCACATTCCGCACCTATACGGTAAAGGTGGAGGGATGTGACATCACATTTCGCAACCTTACCATCGAAAACAGTGCCGGAGAGGTAGGGCAGGCAGTGGCCCTGCATACCGAGGGCGACCGTCTGAGGTTTGACAATTGCAGTTTCCGAGGCAACCAGGACACCGTGTTTACCGGCGGCCGCGGCTCGAGACTCCTCTTTGACAACTGCTATATCGAGGGTACTACCGACTACATATTCGGTCCGTCTACAGCCCTTTTCCGCGACTGCACACTCCACAGCAAGCGCAACAGCTATATAACCGCTGCGTCGACTCCCGACACGGTAATGACGGGCTACGTGATGTACCGCTGCCGGCTGACTGCCGCCGACGGTGTCGACAAGGTGTATCTCGGGCGTCCGTGGCGTCCGTATGCCTCTACTTATTTTATCGACTGCGAGATGGGCGGTCACATAGTTGCCGCAGGCTGGCACAACTGGCGTAATCCCGACAATGAAAAGACAGCCCGCTATGGCGAATACGGTTCGCGCGGCGAGGGCGCTGACAAGGCCGACCGAGTGGGGTGGGCGACCGCGCTCTCACCATCGGAAGCGGCCCGGCTGAGCGACCCTGCTGTAATATTCGCATCTTCTCCGGGATATATGCGGTGGGTGCCCTGACCTCTCTTCAGATACCGTAATTTCCAGAATAAACTATTTCCATAAACAGAAACATAATATCAACACAATAAACTAATTAATCATGAAATTTCTCAATAGTCTGACAGCTCCCAAGGCCCATGCGCCTGAACGTGTCATTCAGTTTGGCGAAGGCAACTTCCTCCGCGCGTTTGTAGACTGGATTATCAAGAATATGAACGACAGCACCGACTTCAACTCGTCGGTAGTAATCGTGCAGGGGCAGCCTGACAGTTTTGCTATGGGTCTGCTCCAGGCCCAGGACTATATGTACCATGTCAACCTTCAGGGCCGTCTTGACGGCGAGGCTGTCGACTCCTATACCCGCGTTGATGTAATCAGCCGCGGTGTCAATCCGTTCAGCCAGACCGATGCCTATCTTGCCCTTGCCGACCAGCCCGAGATGCGTTTCGTAATCTCCAACACCACCGAGGCCGGTATCGTGTTTGACCCCGAATGCAAATTTACCGACCGTCCCGCCTCGTCATATCCCGGACGTCTCACCCAGCTCCTCTACCGCCGCTATACCACATTCAACGGCGCTCCCGACAAGGGATTCATCATCATGCCCTGTGAGCTTATCTTCGAGAACGGCCACCATCTGCGCGACGCCATCCTCAAGTATATCGACCTCTGGAAGGATGATTTCGGTGCCGACTACGAGGGATTCAAGACATGGTTTGAGAAGTACAATTATGTATGTGCCACACTCGTCGACCGTATCGTGCCCGGATTCCCGCGCAAGGATATTGCCAACATACAGCAGAAACTCGGATATGTCGACAATGTAGTGGTGCAGGGCGAGGTGTTCCACCTGTGGGTAATCGAGCGCCCCTGCAACATGAGCATCGAAGAACTGCGCGCCGAATTCCCTGCCGAGAAGGCCGGTCTCCATGTTATAATCACCGACTCGGAGGCTCCTTACCACGAACGCAAGGTGACTCTGCTCAACGGCCCCCACACCGTGCTGTCGCCCGTGACCTACCTCAGCGGCGTGAACATCGTGCGCGACGCCTGCAACCATCCCGTGCTCGGCAAATATATCCACAAGGTGCAGTTCGACGAACTCATGCAGACCCTCAATCTGCCGATGGAGGAGCTGGAGAAGTTTGGCGGCGATGTGCTTGAGCGTTTCAATAACCCTTATGTCGACCATCAGGTGACATCAATCATGCTCAACGCCTTCCCCAAGTTCCAGACCCGCGACCTTCCCGGCCTCAAGACCTATCTCGAGCGCAAGGGCGAACTTCCCAAGGGTATCGTGCTCGGACTGGCCGCCATCATCACCTACTACAAGGGTGGCAAGCGTAACGACGGCGCCGAAATCAAACCTCAGGACGACCAGGCAATCATGGATCTGCTCACTCAGCTTTGGGCTACCGGCGACACCGCCAAGGTGGCCGAGGGTGTGCTCGCTGCCGACTCGCTCATATGGAAGGAGCATGGCGATCTCAACCGTATCCCCGGCCTGACAGCAATGGTGACCGATTTCCTCAACCAGATACAGGAGAAGGGTATGCTCGCAACCGTTGAGGGCATACTGTAAGCGTATATAATATATGAAAGAATATATAAAGATAAATCCTGCCGACAATGTGGCCGTCGCCATCGCTCCGCTCAGTAAGGGGACGACTGTCACTGTCGACGGCAGTGAGATAACTCTTGTCGACGACATCCCCGCCGGGCACAAGTTTGCCCTCGGGGATATCGCCGAAGGGGAGAATGTGGTAAAATACGGCTTCCCTATCGGACATGTGCGCCACGCTGTGGCCAAGGGCGCATTTCTCGACCATGAGACCATCGCCACCAATCTTGCCGGCACACTCGACTATTCGGATATCTCGATTAAGGGAGCCTACGGAGAGTGTCCTGCCCGATACCGCGAGGAGCGTACCTTCGAGGGGTACCTCCGTAGCGACGGTCAGGCCGGCATACGCAACGAGGTGTGGGTAATCCCTACCGTGGGCTGTGTCAACGGTATCGTAAAGCGTATTGCCGAGGCACTTAAGAAGGAGACCGGATGTGAGGGTGTCGACGACATCGTGGCATTCACCCACAACTACGGCTGCTCGCAGCTCGGAGGTGACCATGAGAATACCAGGAAGATACTCCGCGACATGGTGCATCATCCCAATGCGGGCGCTATCCTCGTGGTAGGTCTCGGCTGCGAGAACAACCAGCCCAAGGCATTCGAGGAGTTCTGTGGCGATTACGACCACGAGCGCGTGAAGTTTCTCGTATCGCAGGAGGTCGAGGGCGACGAGGTAGAGGCCGGTCTGGAGATATTGCGCGGCCTTTATGAGAAGGCCCGCGGCTGCAAGCGCAGCACACAGCCGGCGTCAAAGCTGCGCATCGGCCTGAAGTGTGGCGGCTCCGACGGTTTCTCAGGCATCACTGCCAATCCGCTGCTGGGCGAACTGTCGGACTACCTGTGCAACTGCCAGGGTGGCACCACGATACTGACCGAGGTGCCCGAAATGTTTGGCGCCGAAACCATACTGATGGAGCGCTGTGCCGACAACAATCTGCTGCACAACACCATCGACCTGATAAACGACTTCAAGGAGTATTTCCTCAGCCATGGCGAGCCTGTAGGTGAGAATCCCTCGCCCGGCAACAAGGCCGGCGGCATCTCCACGCTTGAGGAGAAGGCCCTCGGCTGCACACAGAAGTCGGGCAAGAGCGCGGTGAAGGGTGTGCTTGCATATGGCGACCGTGTCACTACCAACGGGCTCAACCTCCTGTCGGCTCCCGGCAACGACCTTGTGGCCGCTACCGCCCTGGCGGCCGCCGGCTGTCAGATGGTACTGTTCACCACCGGCCGCGGCACTCCATTCGGCACGTTTGTACCCACAGCCAAGATTTCGACCAACAGCTCGCTGGCGGCACGCAAGCCCGACTGGATTGACTTCAACGCCGGACAGCTTGTCGAGGACCGTTCGATGGAGGATGTGCTCGACGACTTCATCGGCTTTGTGCTTGAGGTAGCCTCAGGACGTAGGGTAAACTCTGAAATCCATGGATATCAGGAAATTGCCATATTCAAGAATGGAGTGACCCTATAAAGATTGACAATAATCATTGAAAACAACCGTTAAATCCGATAGAGATTTGAGATTATCAGACGGTAGCCTGACACAGGCATATCGTATAATTGTCAGGTCTGATATCAGTCTAACACAAAAGCAAGTATTATGAAACCTTTCATGGATGAGAATTTTCTTCTCCAGACTCCTACGGCCCAGAAACTTTACCATGAGCATGCGGCCGGAATGCCTATTATCGACTATCACTGCCATCTGATACCCAAGATGGTGGCCGATGACCATAAATTCAGCTCAATTACCGAGATATGGCTTGGCGGTGACCACTACAAATGGCGCGCTATGCGCTCAAACGGTGTGCCCGAGCGTTTCTGTACCGGTACTGACACTACCGACTGGGAAAAATTTGAGAAGTGGGCCGAGACAGTGCCTTACACATTCCGCAATCCACTTTACCACTGGACACATCTCGAGCTTAAGACAGCCTTCGGCATCGACAAGCTGCTCAATCCGGAGACCGCACGCGAGATATTCGAGGCCTGCAACGACAAACTGCAGAACGACCCTACGATGACCGCCCGCGGACTGATGCGCCGCTACAATGTGGAGACTGTATGTACCACCGACGATCCCGTTGACTCGCTCGAATACCACAAGGCAGTGGCCGACAGCGGATTTGAAATCAAGATGCTCCCCACCTGGCGTCCTGACAAGGCCATGGCCGTCGAGAATGCAGCCGCCTTCCGCGCGTATGTAGAGAAGCTGGCCGAGGTGAGCGGTGTGGAAATCAACAAGTTCCAGGATTTGGTAGATGCTCTCCAGAAGCGTCATGATTTCTTTGAGTCGATGGGTTGCCGCCTCAGCGACCACGGCATCGAGGAATTCTATGCAGCCGACTACACCCAGGATGAAATCGACGCGATATTCAACAAGGTGTATGGCGGCAAGGAGCTCAGCAAGGAGGAGATACACAAGTTCAAGAGCGCTATGCTGGTAGTGTTCGGCGAGATGGACTATGAGTCGGGATGGACCCAGCAGTTCCATTACGGCGCTATCCGCGACAACAACTCCAAGATGTTCAAGCTGCTCGGTCCCGATACCGGCTTCGACAGCATCGGCGAGTTTACTACCGCCAAATCGATGTCGAAGTTCCTTGACACGCTCAATTCGCGCGGCAAGCTGACCAAGACCATACTCTACAATCTCAACCCCTGCGCCAACGAGGTAATCGCCACTATGCTCGGCAACTTCCAGGACGGCAGTGTGGCCGGAAAGATACAGTTTGGTTCCGGCTGGTGGTTCCTTGACCAGAAGGACGGCATGCAGAAGCAGATGAACGCCCTTTCGGTGCTCGGTCTTCTCAGCCGCTTTGTGGGCATGCTTACCGACTCGCGCTCGTTCCTCAGCTATCCTCGCCACGAGTATTTCCGTCGCACACTGTGTAATCTTGTAGGCAATGACATCGAAAACGGTGAAGTGCCTTATACCGGCTACGAAGAGGCCCGTGTCAATAAAATGATTGAGGATATCTGCTATAACAACGCCAAGAACTATTTCAAATTCTAATCTCTTGTGCTCATGGAAATCAAACAGACAATTGACAAGGAGTACAATGAGAAGATGAGCAGTTTCCGCTGGGTCATCTGCGGACTTCTGTTTCTGGCCACTACGGTCAATTATATGGACCGTCAGGTGCTCTCTCTTACCTGGAAGGACTTTATCTCGCCTGAGTTTCACTGGACCGATGCCGACTATGGTGTCATCACCGCTATCTTCTCGATAGTCTACGCCGTGGCCAATCTCTTCGCGGGCCGCTTCATCGACTGGATGGGCACCAAGAAGGGCTATCTGTGGGCAATCGGCGTATGGTCGGCCGGCGCCTGCCTCCATGCTCTCTGCGGATGGGCTACCGAGCACACCGTGGGTCTGCACGACGCGGCCGAGATGGTAAGCGCCACCGGTGCCATGGCCTCTCTTGTGGCCATCACGTCGGTGTACTACTTCATAGCCGCTCGCGTGGTGCTTGCCATAGGCGAGTCGGGCAACTTCCCCGCCGCCGTGAAGGTGACAGCCGAATATTTCCCCAAGCGCGACCGTGCCTATGCTACCGCCATATTCAATGCCGGAGCCACGGTGGGCGCTCTTGCCGCTCCTGTGTCAATACCGCCTCTGGCCCGTTTCTTCCAGAACATGGGTGTGGGCAACGGCTGGGAGATGGCCTTTATCGTAATCGGTGGTCTGGGCTTCGTGTGGATGGGTCTGTGGATGTTCTACTACAAGAAACCGGCCCAGAATCCGCGTGTCAACAAGGCCGAGCTTGCCTATATCGAGCTTGACAACCATTCTGACGAGACACCTTCGGAGAAGGCCGACAAGGAGGACAGCAACAAGGATGTAATCCCCTTCTGGCAGTGCTTCAAGTATCCGCAGACGTGGGCAGTCGTGTTCGGCAAGTTCTTTACCGACGGAGTGTGGTGGTTCTTCCTGTTCTGGATACCGGCCTATATCTCCGACGTGTATGGCTTCGCTTCCGACACCGGCACTGCACAGATGCTTATCTTTGTGCTTTATGCCATCACGATGCTGTCGATATATGGAGGCAAGCTCCCGACAATCATCATGAACAAGACCGGTCTTAATCCATATGCTGCTCGTATGCGTGCGATGTTTATCTTCGCGCTGTTCCCGCTGCTGGCCATCTTCGCCCAGCCTCTGGGAGCTTATTCCTACTGGTGGCCTGTAATCATCATCGGTATCGCCGGAGCGGCCCATCAGTCGTGGTCGGCCAACATCTATTCGGTGGTCGGCGACATGTTCCCCAAGAGCACCATCGCCACTATCATCGGTGTCGGCGGTATGGCCGGCGGCGTGAGCTCGTTCCTGATCAATCTCTGTTCGGGTCGTCTGTTTGACTACGCCGGAGAGACCGGCATGCGCTTCATGGGCTTCGAGGGTAAGCCTGCGGGATATTTCATCGTGTTCTGCATATGCGGTGTGTCTTATCTGATAGGATGGTGCATAATGAAGCTCCTTGTGCCGAAGTACAAGAAGATTGTAGTCGGCAAATAACCGTACTGATATTACGTCATGAAGGCGGCGCAGGGCATTCCGACCCTGCGCCGCCTCAACTTTTATACATCCCGGGGTGTTGTTACCTATGATTGCAACGAACAACTAAAATTCAGTATAATTATGAGCAAATCAGAAAAAGCTCCCAAGAGCATAAAGGGTACGCGCACTGAACAGAATGTAGTTGACGCTTATATCAGCGAGACTCAGGCTTATGCCCGTTATACATATTACGCCACACAGGCAGAGAAAGACGGATATTTCCCACTGAAAGAAGTGTTTGAGGAGACTGCCGCCAATGAGTTGCGTCATGGCAAGGTGTATCTGAAGATGCTTCAGGGCGGAGAGCTGACCTGCAATATTCCTGTCGATGCTATCCCGGCCAAGGATACCGCCACCAATCTCGAGATATCCATCCACGAGGAGGGTGATGAGGCAGTGAAGACCTATCTTGCCAACGCCAAGGTGGCCGAGGAGGAGGGATTTCCCGAGATAGCCGAGCACTTCAAGGCTATCGCCTCGATAGAGCAGCATCATATGGAGCGCTTCCAGCGCTATCTCGACCGCATCAAGGCCGGCACTCTGTGGAAGCGAGACAAGGCCATAACCTGGAAATGTCTGGTGTGTGGATATGAATTTGTAGGCAAGGAGCCCCCAAAGGTGTGTCCCGCCTGCGACCATCCCTATCAGCATTATATGCCGATGGATATGGAGTAATCGGTGAAGATAGAAAAGGCGCCGCACTCTGCTGTCAGAGTGCGGCGCCTTTATTGTCTATTAGTCCGGTTATTATGTCAGCGAGCCACGGATATGTAGGGGCGCAGCAGAGGGAGGGTGTCGGCGAGAGCCTGTGCGGCGAGAGTGGCTACGAATGTGGCGCCCTTGATGTTGAGGTGGGTGTTGTCGATTTTTCCTTCCGGAGCAAAGGGGTAGGTGTTGGCCGGAATCCACATGAAATATTGGCGAGAGGCGTCGCGTCCGAGAGCCTGTATGGCGTTGTGGGTGATTGCATTCATGTCGATAAACGGTATGCCGAGGCTTTCTGCCACTCGCCGCGGCGGGTTGAGGTATTGGCCGTGGGTGTCGACGAGCCGTAATCCTTCGGAGTCGAATGCCTCGGGATGGTATCCCTTTTTATATTTGTCGTCGACGGTGACTGTCGGAGCGCCGGGTGCCGGGAAGTTGCGCCTTACGATGGAGTTCATGAGTATGGGTGTGGCCCCTTTGTCGAGGGCCGCACGTGCGAAGCGGTAAAGGTTGGCGTCGAATGTCGAGCCGGGTTCGGTATATCGCGAGGGGTCGTTGGCTTTCTCGTCGTTGTGGCCGAACTGGATTATCAGATAGTCGCCCGGGCGCAGACGGTCGATTACCTTATCCCAGCGGCCTTCGTCGATGAAACTTTTGGAGCTGCGTCCGTTGACGGCATGGTTGTCGACGCGCACGGGACCGTTGAGCAGGGTGGGGAGCATCTGTCCCCAGCCGCGCTCCTGGTTGTCGCCTTTCAGCACTTTGTCGGCCATGGTCGAGTCGCCTATCATCATTATTGTGACGGTGTCGGCGGGCTGAGTGAGGGATACTGTCACGGTCGAGGGTTGACGGTGACGGTCGGCGATGTCGTCCATGTATGCCTGCCAGTCGGCGAGCCTTACCGGAGCGCCGTCTTCCTTGGCCGATGCGAATGCGATAGAGTAGGATATGCGTCCGGCGGCATCGGGGTTGAGTGTGAGCAGGTAGTTGAGCGAGTCTTCTCTCACGTCATTGACCAGCGAGTCGGGTGCGTATATTCCTACGGCAAGAGTCTCGATATGGTCGGGATGTTTCCTGTCGGGTGTGCTTGTGCCGCAGCTGAGAGCGGTGCCTCGGGCAGATACGAATCCGCTGCCGGGCAGATTGTCGGAGTTGGCCGGGGTGTCGAGCTTCAGCACACCGGTGGCGAATGAGCCGTCGGGTGCGCCGTATAGTCCGGTTATGTCGACTTCTATGTCGCGGTGTCCGGCCCATAATGTGTAGCGCTGAGTCATATCGTAGGTGGTGCCGTTGACCATCCATCCGGGTGTCGATACCTCTATTATGGAGCGCACGGGGCCTGAGGTGATGACGCGCTGTGAGCGAGAGGCCACTG
Source organism: Muribaculum sp. (assembly GCF_029051885.1). Classification (GTDB taxonomy): domain Bacteria; phylum Bacteroidota; class Bacteroidia; order Bacteroidales; family Muribaculaceae; genus Muribaculum. Next base: position 4,880 of record NZ_JAIDKI010000129.1, on the reverse strand, counting down.
TGTCGGTGGCGAAAAGGGTGCCGTCGGGCGCAACGGCGCGGAATGAGCCTGCGCCGATAGAGTTGCCTGCCCAGAGGATGTCGCATCCGTATCCGTCGGCAGCCTGGGCGGGTGTGGTGTAGAAGGCCGTCGCAGGGAGTTCGAGACGGGGTGATTTCTTGCCGTACAGGTCGATGCTCTGTCGGTTGTCGGCATATACGCGTATGGCTCCGTGGGAGCCTTCGAGCATTATGCCGTGGCCGTAGATGGCGTCGTAGACATGTCGCGGAGTGTCGGTGCCGGGAAATGTCACATCCGAGGCAGCGGGGTAGCGTTTGCTCTGGTCGCGCAGGCGCAGCGAGGCCCATGTCGATGGCTCGAACTGCGAGCCGTCGGTGCCTTCGCCGATTGTGACTTTCGCGGTGACTTCGGCCTTGGCGGGGAGGTCGACGGTGAATGCGAGTTCGTCGGGACGACCGTCGCCGTCGGTGTCGTCAATCTGCCAAGGGATGTCGGTGCCGTCAATCTTTACCGACGCGAGGGGGAGCGTCTTTCCCCAGAACATACCCTTTACGGGGAGTGTCACCCCGACAGCGTTGCGGGGTGCCGCCGAGGGGTTGGCGACGGTGACATCAAATTGTGTCGCGGCGTATGAAGCCGCCGCGCATGTTGCCGCTGTAAATGTGAGAATAGAGCGGAAAGTGTTCATCATGAAACTGTGTTATGGATATTAATTTGGCGAAATTGGGTGTAATAGTTTTCACCCGGCCGTGTTACGGCTGCAAATATACGGAATTTCCAAAAATTAATTATTAAGTTTGCACAGACATCACGTCATCTAATATCCATAAATTACATAGACCGACATGAAAAAATACCTGTTGAAAATAGCCTTCATGCTGCTCCCGTTGCTCTCCTATGCCTCCTCGGCGTGGGACACTGACTACAAGCAGATCGACGGATCGGTGAAGCGTCCTGTTTTCCCTGAAAAGACTTTTGTCATCAGCAAGTATGGTGCAAAACCCGATGGCCGACCGGATAAGAACCAAAAGGCCATCAACAAGGCAATCGAAGCCTGCCACAAGGCCGGCGGCGGTGTGGTGGCGGTGCCTGCGGGCACTTACCGTACCGGAGCCATACGGTTGCTTTCCAATGTGAATCTCAAGGTCGACGAGGGAGCCACGCTGCTCTTTGTGTTCCAGCCCGAGCTTTACCCCATAGTTCCCACCCGCTGGGAGGGTCTCGACTGCTGGAATCTCTCGCCGTGTGTGTATGCTTTCCAGGCCGACAATGTGGCCATCACCGGAAAGGGTACTATCGACGGCGGTGCCGACAATGAAAACTGGTGGCCATGGTGTGGCAAGGACCGTTTCGGCTGGAAGGAGGGCATGCCCCGCCAGCAGGACGACCATGCGCGTCCGCGCCTGCTGCGTCTGGCCGAGGATGGAGTGGAGATGGACGAGCGCCGCTTTACAGCCGATGACTGCCTGCGCCCCCAGCTGATTAACTTCAACCAGTGTGACGGAGTGCTCATCGAGGATGTGACTCTGCTGCGTTCGCCGTTCTGGGTAATCCATCCGCTGCTGTCGAAGAATGTGACTGTGAGCGGGGTGCATATCAGCAACGACGGCCCCAACGGCGACGGCTGCGACCCCGAGTCGTGTGACGGCGTGGTGATTGAGAACTGCTTCTTCAACACCGGCGACGACTGTATAGCCATAAAGAGCGGCCGCAACAACGACGGCCGTCTGTGGGGACGTCCGTCGGAGAATATCATCATACGCAACTGCCGCATGGAGAATGGCCACGGAGGTGTGGTAATCGGCAGCGAGATATCAGGCGGATGCCGCAACGTGTTTGCCGAGAACTGCACGATGGACAGTCCGAACCTCGACCGTGTAATCCGCATAAAGACCAATACCTGCCGCGGCGGTGTGATAGAGAATATCTATGCCCGCAATATCGAGGTGGGACAGTGCAAGGAGTCGGTGATGCGTATCAATCTCGACTATGAGCCACGCGAGATATGCTGCCGCGGATATGTGCCTACGGTGCGCAACGTGTATCTCGACAATGTCACCTGCAACAAGAGCCGCTACGGAATCCTGCTCAACTCGCTCGACTCGGTGGCCAATGTGTATAACATCAATGTGAGCAACTGCCGTTTTGACGGAGTGGCCGAGAACAATAAAATCACCGGCAAGGTGGGCGAGGTGAATTTCGCCAACACCACGGTCAACGGCAAGCCCTGCCTGAGCAGCACTCCTTACCGCAACCTGAGCCAGTGGCTTACCAAGTCGGAGATGCAGCGTGTGCCCCAGAGCTTCCTGCTCGACTTCTCGAAGAAGCCCAAGTGGAGCTATGTGATGGGTATTGAGCTTGAGTCGATGCTCGACACATATCTGCGCTACGGCGACGACAGCATACTCGACTACTGCAAGAGCTACACCGACACTATGATTGGCGCCGACGGCTCGATACGCGGCTATAACCTGGCCGACTACAATCTCGACAATGTGCGCACCGGCCATTTCGTGGCTGCCATGCATGAGAATTTCCCCGAGGATAAGAATCTTATCGCTATCCGCACTCTTCAGCAGCAGCTCGACAAGCAGCCGCGCACCAAAGAGGGTGTATACTGGCACAAGGCCATGTATGCCTATCAGGTGTGGCTCGACGGCATATTCATGGGTCTGCCCTTCCGAGTGAAGACCGCCCACATGCTCCCCGCCAAGAAGCAGAAGGCTGTATATGACGATGCCGTGGATCAGCTGAAGAAGACTTATGAGCGCACTCTCGACGCCTCGACCGGGCTTAACCGCCATGCGTGGGACGAGAACCGCGATATGTTCTGGAGCAATGACACCACCGGCCTGTCGCAGCACTGCTGGGGGCGCGCCCAGGGCTGGTATGTGATGGCCCTGGTAGAGATACTCGATGCGCTGCCCGAGGATTATGGCCGCCGCGGCGAGGTGGCCGACCTGCTTACCCGCACTCTCGACGGAGTGGTGAAGTGGCAGGACAAGGATAGCGGCGTGTGGTGGCAGGTGATGGACCAGCCGGGCCGCGAGGGCAACTATCTTGAGTCGACCTGCTCGGCCATGATGGCCTACTCGATGCTCAAGAGTGTGCGCAAGGGTTATATCGACGGTCGCTTTATGGAGCCTGCGCGTAAGGCTTACCATGGTATCGTCGACCGTTTCCTCAAGGTGAATCCCGACATGACGCTGTCGCTTACCGACTGCTGCGCCGTGGCCGGTCTGGGCCCGGGTGTTAGCCCCGCAGTGAGCAAGGCTGCTCCGAAGGTGAAGGAGAACCGCCGCCGCGACGGCTCGTTTGACTACTACATATCGGAACCGGTGCGCGACAACGACGCCAAGGGAGTTGGCCCGTTTGTGTGGGCATCTCTCGAGATGGAACACAACGGTTGCGCTACCGCCGACCATCTCAATGATATCATACGTGCCAAATCGGGCACTCTTCGTAAATAAGGTGAAAAGACCATAATAATGTTTGACAACGATGTGGCCGGCCGTGAGGTCGGCCACATTATATATATAATCGGTTGGCGTGCGGTGGCTTGTCGTAATGGATTGCTCTGGTTTGCTCTGGTTTATGTTGGATATGTGCGAATTGTCGGGATTTTATTTGCATTTTAATAGACGAACACATATATTTGCAAAAAACCTTAAAACCCTCTCCTGCCATGATGGGGAAACGCATCAAGACATTTTCCGGCACGGCGCCGGCGTCCAAGGCGGCTTCACTGCCCGGCATACTATGGCCTCCTGTTTCTGACCGCGACTCAATGACTGCAATCCAGGCATTCACCATACAGACACCCTATGAATATTGCGAAAACTACGAATATATCCGCGGTAAGCTGTCGCGCATCAATACCCCCACAGGCTACTATGAGAATGGCCGGCACTACTTCTATATCAAGGATTATCAAGGCAATATCCGCTGTACTGTCTCCGACAACGACAGTCTTACAAAGGCCGTACACTATTATCCCGGAGGATCGCTGTTTGGCGAAAGCTATGGCTACTACTTTTGGTCAGGAAACAATCTTTTCCAAGGAGGCAAGCTCGAAAAAAGCAATGCCCACACCTTCTACGACCTACAGAACCGCCACTACGACCCGATACTCAATCGCTTTACCTCTGTCGATGCTCTTGGCGAAAAGACACAAATGGTCTCCCATTACATATACGCTCTCGGAAATCCCATAAGATTCATCGATCCCGAAGGATTGGAACCCACACCATATGAAGGTGGATTAATGTGTTGGGCTGTGTATCAAGATAAGAAATTCGAAGATATTATTAAAATCTTAGAAAAATTGAATTGGCACATCTCAAATAAAGATTTCAATATCCAGATGAATCATCCAGCAAATACGGGTATTGGAATGCAATCTATGGTATTCGAAAAAAGAAAGGGTGATGAAGTAATTGAATATGCATATGTATACGCAGGCACTAATTCATTGGAAGATGTGGTGGAAGACATTACGCAAACCATCGGTTTTTCTCCCCAAGTCAATGCTGCGGTAAAAAATGCGAAAAAAATGGAAGATAATGTTGATGGAAATGGATTGACATTTCTTGGCCACTCTCTTGGTGGATCTTTAGCCGCAGCCTCAAGTATGGCGACAGGAAAAAAGGCAATTACATATAATCCAGCTGCTATTAGCCGTGCATCAAGATTTTTTCATGGATTAACCGGCGATAGTAGGATTGAAAATTATATTTCTGTTGGAACTACTTTTATGGGAACAGTTATTATTAAGGATCCAATAACATTTATTCAAAATAGATTCGGGATTAATGCTCCGGGGAGGAATTACTACATTCCGGTAGGCCTTCAATGGGCATGGAATTATCATAGTATAGAAG
>NZ_JAIDKI010000128.1 GCF_029051885.1 Muribaculum sp. | reverse complement strand
AATATCTGAATTTGGTAAATATGTCATTCCTAATCATTGTTCTCTGCGCATTCGCTTGGCTCGGCCAGGCTCTTAACGACGGAGCAGACATTAACTAACCACATTAAATCGAATACTCATATGATTGGAATTATTCTGTGGGCGATACTCATACTCTTTATCGTTACCTATGCATGTCCCGGCTTTTGGACATTTATGTTATGTGTAGCATTGCCTGTCGGTATTGCCGTTTTTGCTCTGGTAAGTTGGATCCAAGACAAACTTTCCAGCCGTTGATATGTCCTTGCAATTTTGTCTCTGACAACTATTGTGTATGGCGGCTTTAGCGATACTTCCTGCAACATTTGCGTGGTGCTGTTCCTTCGGTATGACCTCCATATTCCGGTGATTAGGGGTGTGCCCCTGAAATTTTTCTCACGTTGGTGTAAGTTGGATGGAAATGTGTAACTTTGCAGTATGGCAACTATATTGAATATCGACACATCTACAAGCGTATGTTCTGTTGCGCTTACTATGGATGGCAATGTGATTGATCGCCGTGAGGATTACAACGGACGTAACCATGCTTCATTACTGAGCGGGTATATCGAGGATATGCTTGCTGCTGCAAAGAAGCATGAAGTGGAGCTCGATGCGATTGCGGTAAGTATCGGTCCGGGCAGTTATACCGGTCTGCGTATCGGATTGTCTGAGGCCAAGGGGCTTGCATATGCCAAGAATCTGCCGCTAATTGGTGTCGATACGTTGCAGACAATGACTGTGGCCGTAATGTTCAGCGATTTCTTTGATGAGAATGTGCTGTTTGCGCCAATGATTGATGCCCGGCGTATGGAAGTGTACACAGCAGTCCACGACTTCGCTTTGGAGAATGTGATGTCGCCTCGTCCTCTGATATTGGATGAGGAAAGCTATCGTGAGCAGCTTGACCGCGGACCGGTGATATTCTTTGGTGATGGTAGTGAAAAAGCCCGTCCCTTGCTTGAAAAGCATCCCAATGCCAATTTCATAACCGAGATATATCCTGTTGCAGCCAATATGATGGCTCTTTCAGAAAGGGCTTATCATAAGAGCGAATTTATCGATCTGGCATACTCTGTGCCGAATTATCTTAAGGATTTCCAGGCGATAAAGCCTAAGAAACTGTTTTAAAATAGCGTTACATATATCCACATCTGATGTGGTCCGTATGGATGTTTACGACAGCCTTTCATATCGGTACCCCGTCAGATGTGATGTGTTCAGGCATTGCAGTATGATGCCATCAAATTGTTAATCGGCCTTCTGTCATGAAGATTGATCTTATAGTAGTAGGAAAAACTACAACACCTTACCTCAAGGAGGGTATTGAGCACTATGTGAAGCGACTGGCTCACTATATCCCTTATGAAATACGTACAATCAACTACATAAAGACATCCAAGGCCCTTACTGCAGAGAGGCAGAAGG
>NZ_JAIDKI010000127.1 GCF_029051885.1 Muribaculum sp. | reverse complement strand
TGCGGAGTTTGGAGGTGGCGCGGAGCAGTTTGCGGAGGCCCGACATCATTTCCTGCGACTCCTGGAGGGTGTTGAGGTATACGTAGGCTACCGTGAGGTTGCCGGTGGCTCCGTTGCGCAGATGGTCGTAGATGCTGTGGCACTCTCGTGATATGGTGTCCTTGATGAGGTCGCACTCTTTTCGGAGTGCGATTATGGCTTTTACGTCGCCGTTCTCGACAAGGGCGACAGCTTGGGAAATAGCGTTGATTATGCTGTCGCGAATCGGGGCGAATGTGTCGCGGTAGCTTTCTGGGAGCGGCCGGAAATTGTTTTCGACATGCTCTTTGCATACTTCGGTGATACGTCGCAGGTTGTAGTTCATCGACATGCATGAGTTGTTGGCCAGATGAAACCATGCGTTTTTTTCGATTGCCGTGTCGACATCTACGCGCCTTAGGCAGAGGGTCTCTTTGCGGCGTTCGTTTTTCAGCAGTTCTTTTTCCTTGTATAGCGCTCTGTCGGCGCGGCCGAGGGGCTTCACGTCGTCGCGTATGAAGGCGTCGGTAATGTCGGCGTAGGTGGTTGAGGCGAATTGCAGGAAGTGTTTCTGCTGTGTGGCGATGTATATCTTGAGCAGGTCCCAGGTCTGTTGCTTGTCGTCGGAGCTTAGTATGGCCTGGAACATGGCGTCGCCCCGGTCCTCCTGTTTCTTTGCTTTGAAGCGGAGGTTGCTTCTGATAATCAGGGCGACGGCTACGACACTTACGAGTATCATCACTACGCTGCCTCCCCAGTGCATGAGTGCCGCGATGATGGCTGCGCCGATGAATGCGACAGCAGCTGTGATAAACCATCCGCCGATTACGGATATCACTCCGGTGATGCGGAACACGGCGCTTTCGCGGCTCCAGGCACGGTCGGAGAGCGAGGTGCCCATGGCCACCATGAATGTTACGAAGGTGGTGGAGAGCGGGAGTTTAAATGATGTGCCGGCGGCGATAAGCATTCCGGCGAGCATTAGGTTGACGGAGCCGCGTATGAGGTCGAACGATGCACCCTGTTCGGCCTGTGTCCTGGTGGTGTCGAATCGACGGTCGAGCCACATTCGTACCTTGCGTGGTATATGGCGCTGTGCCCAGGAGTGTATCGAGATGGATGTGCGCACAATGCGGCGTGCGATTCTTGATGAGCCAAACATCTCGTCGCCTCCGTTCTGACTGCCGAGCCCGATTTCGGTTTTCGACACGTTCTGCGCTTTTTTTGATGTGGCGAGCGCTACTACCATTATCACTCCTGCCCCGATGAGGAAGTAGAGCGGGGTGTCGGCCGGATTGTTGAGGGCTCCCATTGTGTAGTCGTAGGGATTGCCGCTACCGTTGGCCATATAGTCCTGATAGGAGGCGAATCCGCTGAGCGGCACGCCGATAAAGTTGACGAGGTCGTTGCCGGCAAATGCCATGGCGAGTGAGAATGTGCCTATGAGCACCACTACCTTGAGCACATTGACTTTGAGCGCGTGGAGCAGCTGCATAAGCAGAGTGCAGGCTACGAACGAGCATCCGAGTATGGCTGCCGTGTGGGTGTTGATGTACTGTCGGGCTTCGGTAGTCATCCACGACATGTCCTTGACCCCTTTGAGGAGCATGAAATATATGATGGCTGTAGTGGCAATGCCTCCGTATATGCCGATTTTCCATTTCAGGCGGCTCTTGTATTCAAATGAGAATATGGCGCGGGTGATAAACTGTACTATCGTGCCGAATACGAATGCTATGGCTACCGACAGGAATATTCCGAGGATTACCGACAGAGCTTTTTCGGTGTTGAGGAGGTCCATCAGCGACAGGGCCGAGTCGTCGCCCCACATTTTTATCAGGGCTATCACGAAGGCTGCGCCAAGCAGCTCGAACACCATCGACACTGTGGTGGATGTAGGCATTCCCAGCGAGTTGAATATGTCGAGCAGTATGATGTCGGTCACAATCACGGCCATGAATATGCATATCAGGTCGTAGAATGAGAAGTGTTCCGGCCTGAATATTCCGTGTCGGGCTATATCCATCATGCCGTTGCTCATGGCTGCTCCGGCAAATACACCGACGGATGCTATTATTATGATTGTCTTGAATTTGGCAGCTTTGGTGCCTATGGCCGAGTTGAGAAAATTGACAGCGTCGTTGCTCACTCCCACCGACAGGTCGAATACGGCAAGGACAAATAAGAAAATGATAATACCTAAAAACAGAATATCCATATGACTCTAATTTATGGTACAAATGTCTACAAAAAAGATGTCATAATTATTACATAAAATTTAATATATTGTTTAGAGCTTGTTTAATAATAAATGTTACCGTCAGGGTCGGTCATTCGTCGAGCAG
>NZ_JAIDKI010000126.1 GCF_029051885.1 Muribaculum sp. | reverse complement strand
CTCCCTCATCACAAGCGAAAATCTGCTCGACGATTGACCGCCCTGACGGTAACATTTATTATTAAACAAGCTCTAATAATATACACGCAATGTCAGATATTAAAAAAGAAACACCGGTATTGCTGCTTACAGGATATCTCGGCAGCGGTAAAACCACTCTGGTAAATCATATCCTCACCAACGAACGCGGCATACGCTTTGCGGTAATCGTCAACGACATCGGCGAGGTCAACATCGACGCCTCTCTCATTCAAAAAGGAGGAGTGGTAAACCAAAGTGACGACTCTCTGGTTGCCCTTCAGAACGGATGCATATGCTGCACTCTGAAGATGGATCTCGTAAAGCAGATTGAGGACATAATAGCCCTCGACCGTTTTGACTACATCGTAATCGAGGCAAGCGGCATATGCGAGCCGGCGCCTATAGCTCAGACCATATGTTCCATCCCCTACATGAGTGCCGGATACGCCCAGAAAGGTATACCGCGCCTCGACTGCATTGTAACCGTCGTCGACGCCCTGCGCCTGCAGAGCGAATTTGACTGCGGACGCAGTCTTGCCTCAAAAGAGATTGACGACGAAGACATCGAGAATCTTGTGATACAGCAGATTGAATTCTGCAACATCATTCTGCTTAACAAAGCCTCTGAAGTCGCTCCCGACGAGTTGCGTCGCATCCGTGAGATTGTAAAGGTAATACAGCCCAAGGCTGAGATTATCGATACCGACTATGCCGACGTCGACATATCGCGCCTGCTCGACACCCACATGTTCGACTTTGAGAAAGTAGCCACTTCGGCCGGATGGGTACGGGAGCTTGAACGGCCTGTAACGGAAGAGGAGGAGCTCGATGCCCAGGCCGACCACCATCATCACCATAGCCACCATCATGAGGCCCATGATGAAGAGCACGAAAAAGAGCATCACCATCATGACCATTCCGAATGCGAGACTCATGTCCACCATTGCCACCATCACCACCATCATCACGACGGTGAAGGCGAGGCTGAGGAATACGGCATACAGACCTTCGTATACTATCGTCGCGATCCGTTTGACCTCAACAAATTCGACTACTTCCTCGCCAAAAACTGGCCACGCAATGTTATCCGCACAAAAGGCGTGCTCTATTTTGAGCAACGTCCGGAAATGTCTTACCTTTTCGAGCAGGCCGGCGTACAGAAAAAGCTGACGGAGGCCGGACAATGGTATGCGACAGCACCCGAAGAAGACCTCATGATGATTATGCAGCAGAATCCCGACATGATGCGCGACTGGCACGAGCACTATGGCGACCGTATGGTCAAACTCGTGTTCATCGGGCAACATCTCGACCGTGAAGCTATCACACAACAGCTTGACGCCTGTCTCGGCCATTTCTGATACGGGGATGTCTATATAGCGTATGGCCTCCGTTACACCGGCCATACGCCCGAAGACTGTTGATTCCAAATTTTATGTATTTTAACTATGTCCGCTGCGATTCTCTCACCATGGAGGCTATCGGGCGGACATATCATTTTATTTTTCGCAGATTTATTGTATAAAAATTCATAAATCTGCTGTTTTATTAGATATTGTTGCTATATTTGCAGCAATAATTCACACCGATACGTAGAGCCTCTGGATTTGCTCGCGTATCCGGTGGTACATTATATATAAGTCAACGGCATATCCCACGATACATCGGAAAGTTATGAACAAACGAAAAACCCGACTTCAGGCCATACTGGAGATTCTTACCAACAACGTCATAGGCAGCCAGGAAGAACTGTCTCGGCTGTTGGCGGCACGAGGTTTCGTAGTCACTCAAGCAACCTTGTCGCGCGACCTTAAGGCATTGCGCACCACCAAAGTGGCTACCGACTTTGGCGGCTATCGCTATGTAGTGATGCAGCCAGGCGAAGTACCTGTCGATGAAGTCTGGGAGGCCGTACCGTCAACGGCCCAGTCGGGCACACACCACGCAGTCGAATCCATAGCGCTTGCCGGCAACATCCTTGTGATAAAGACTCGTACAGGATATGCCTCAGGACTCGCGTATGATATTGACCAGCTCGACTCGCCCTATCTGCTCGGCACAATATCAGGAGCCGACACTGTAATTGCTGTTGTCAACGAACAGTATTCACGCGCCGAGATATTCGACTCTTTTCTCGGTTTTTTCCCCGATAGTGTACTTGAAAAAGCACGCGACCAGTTCTTGTGATTTTATTCAACCCCAATGTTCTGAGAAGCTGTATGGAGTCATATTGATTACATGCCGTTTCTAAAATATATTAAGAATATAGATGTTAGAACCTGTCAACAGTTCAATCGACCCTTCGAAAATCCAGGTACTCGTAGCCTCTGAAGACCACGTAGGATATGTAGAGGAGATTCTCGACACCATCAATCGGGCCGCAAAGGTACGCGGCACAGGCATCGCCAAGCGCTCTCCCGAATATGTGCGCCAGAAGATGCTTGAGCGCAAAGCGGTGATTGCCCTCTACGAGGGACGCTTTGCAGGCTTCAGCTATATAGAGTGCTGGAGCAATAAACAGTTTGTTGCCAATTCCGGCCTTATCGTGGCCGACGACTTCCGCGGGTTAGGCCTTGCCACCCGTATCAAACGACGAATATTCCGCCTGTCGCGCGAGATGTTCCCACAGGCGAAGATTTTTTCACTTACTACAGGTGCCGCTGTAATGAAGATGAACTTCGAACTCGGCTACCGTCCTGTGACATTCGACCAGCTCACCACCGACGCCGCGTTCTGGCGTGGATGCGAGAGTTGCGTCAACTTCGACATACTACAGCGCAACGGCGGACACAAATGTCTCTGCGTAGGGCTACTGTATGACCCTGCCGAGACCAAATATCATCCCAACGATCCGATTACAGGCACTCCACTACCTGAGAGCGACTGTATCGACGAATAAATCCTCATATTCACCCGTAAAACAACCAGACCACATATGGAACCCAAGAAAAAAGTCGTGCTCGCCTTCAGCGGAGGTCTCGACACATCATTTGCAGTAAAATATCTTTCAGAAGACTGCGGCTACGAAGTATACACTGCCATAGCCAATACCGGAGGATTCTCTCCCTCAGAACTTAAAGCAATAGAGGAGCGCGCACTCGCTCTCGGAGCAAAAGAGCACGCCACTCTCGACATAACACAGGAGTACTACGACAAATCAATCAAATATATGATTTTCGGCAACGTGCTCCGCAACGGCACATATCCCATATCGGTAAGCTCCGAACGCATATTCCAGGCGATAGCCATAATCGAGTATGCTAAAAAAATCGGCGCACACTGCGTTGCCCACGGCTCGACAAGCGCCGGAAATGACCAGATACGTTTCGACCTTACATTTGAGATTCTTGCTCCGGAGATTGAAATCATCACTCCCACCCGCGACATGAACCTTACCCGCGACTACGAAATCAACTACCTCAAGGAGCATGGATATGTAGCCGACTTTACAAAACTCGAATACTCCATCAACAAAGGCCTGTGGGGTACATCGATCGGCGGTAAGGAAACACTCCACTCCGACCAGACTCTCCCCGAGGAGGCATATCCCACCCAGATGACAGCCACCGCCGACGGCAGGCTGACTATCGACTTCAATCAGGGACAGATTGAGGCCGTCAACGGCGAAGTATTCGCCGACAAAGTGGCCGCCATACAGAAAATCGAGGAACTTGTAGCTCCCTATGCCCTCGGACGCGATATGCACGTGGGCGATACTATCATAGGAATCAAGGGACGCGTAGGTTTTGAGGCCGGAGCCCCTATGGTGATACTTGGCGCCCACAAGGTGCTCGAGAAGCATACACTCACAAAGTGGCAGCAATACTGGAAGGACCAGCTCGGCACATGGTACGGAATGTTCCTCCACGAAGCCCAGTACCTCGAACCGGTAATGCGCGACATCGAGCGCTTCCTGGAGTCGTCGCAGCGCAATGTGACCGGACGCGTTATCATCGACCTCAAGCCCTATCATTTTGTGGTAGTAGGAGTAGACAGCGATTTCGACCTCATGAAGACTGACTTCGGCGAATACGGAGAGCTTTCGAAAGCATGGACCGCCGACGATGTGAAAGGATTCACCAAAATACTCGGCAACCAGATGAAGATATACCATAACGTGCAGGTGCGCAACGGAAAGGAGCGTGAGGCATGATACGCGCCGGTATAATAGGCGGAGCCGGATATACAGCCGGCGAGCTTCTGCGTCTGCTTGTCAACCATCCCGACGTTGAGATTGCATGGATTCACAGCACATCCAACGCAGGTAATCCCGTGACGAGTGTGCATCAGGGTCTCATCGGAGAAATCGATATGAAATTCAGCTCCGATACCGACCTTGGCAACATCGACGTGCTGTTCTGCTGCACACCCCATGGAGATACACGTAAATTCATGGAAAGTCACAACGTGCCCGACGAGCTGCGTATCGTCGACCTCTCGACCGACTATCGCATCGAGGACGGAACACATGACTTTGTCTACGGTCTTCCCGAGCTCAACCGCAAGCGCATAGTTAGAGGCGCAAAGCGTGTAGCCAACCCTGGATGCTTCGCCACAGCCATACAGCTGGCACTGCTTCCGCTGGCCAAGAACCTGATGCTCAACTCGACAATTCATGTAACGGCAATCACCGGTTCTACCGGGGCCGGCGTAAAGCCGTCGGCCACAAGCCATTACTCATGGCGCAACGACAACGTGTCGATTTATAAGCCGTTCCGCCACCAGCACCTGGCCGAGATACGCCAGTCGCTGTCGCAGCTACAGCAGAGCTTCAAGGCCGACATTGACTTCATCCCTGTGCGCGGATGCTTCTCGCGCGGTATAATGGCTATACTCTACCTCGACTGCCCGATAAGTCTCGACCAGATAAAGAAGCTCTACGAAGAGTACTACGACGACCACAACTTCACGTTCATTACCGACAAGGCACCCGACCTGAAGGATGTGGTCAACACCAACAAGTGTATCATACATCTTGAAAAGGTCGACAACAAGCTCCTGATTACATCGGTTATCGACAACCTTGTCAAGGGAGCCTCTGGCCAGGCTGTACACAATATGAACCTTCTCTTCGGACTCCACGAGCGCATCGGCCTCCAGCTGAAGCCCTCTGCATTCTAAGAGCTTGTCTAAAATAATTGAAATGAATCTTTTCGACGTATATCCTCTCTTCGACATAGAGATAACCAAAGGCCGCGGCTGTCATGTGTACGATGCCGACGGCACAGAATACCTTGATCTCTACGGCGGACATGCGGTAGTATCCGTAGGACACTGCCATCCTGTCGTAGTCAAGGCTATCGAGAAGCAGGCATCGCAACTGATGTTCTACTCCAATTCGGTAATCAACCCCCTCCAGGAGCAGCTTGCCGAAAAACTCGGAAGAATCAGCGGCTACGACGATTACTCCCTGTTTCTGGTCAACTCAGGTGCGGAAGCCAATGAGAATGCACTGAAACTTGCATCGTTCCATACCGGACGCAAGCGTGTGGTTGCTTTCCGCCGCGCATTCCACGGACGAACATCGGCCGCTGTCGAGGTGACTGACAATCCGAAGATTATATCTCCTCTCAACGCCAACAACAATGTGACTTTCCTGCCGCTCAACGATATCGACGCCATGTGCCACGAACTGGCCAAAGGCGATGTGGCGGCCGTAATAATCGAGGGCATACAGGGCGTAGGAGGTATACGCATACCCGATGCTGACTTCCTCAGAGTACTGCGCGAGGAGTGCAACCGCTACGGCACTGTACTGATTCTCGACGAAATACAGTCGGGCTACGGACGCTCCGGACGTTTCTTTGCCCATCAGTACAGCGGCATACGCCCCGACATCATTACCTGCGCCAAGGGTATTGCTACCGGTTTTCCGATGGGCGCCGTACTGATATCCCCGATGTTCAAGCCGTCATACGGAATGCTCGGCACAACTTTCGGTGGCAACCATCTCGCCTGTGCTACAGCCATAGCCGTACTCGACATAATCGAGGATGAGCACCTTGTAGAAAACGCAGCCAAAGTAGGCCAATACCTTATCGACAGGCTCAGAGAAATGCCTGAGATAAAAGAGGTACGCGGACTCGGTCTGATGATAGGCATCGAGATGCCTTTCGAGGTCAAGGAGCTGCGTCGCCATCTCATCAATGTAGAGCATGTGTTCACAGGAGCGGCTTCGACCGACATCGTGCGTCTGCTCCCGCCGCTTACCCTCACCATCGCCCAGGCCGATGATTTCCTTGAGAGATTCCGCCGGGCCATTGCCGCAATCTGACATTATGAAGATAGGAATAATCGGCGGAGGCAACATGGGTTCGGCAATAGCTGTCGGGCTCGTTTCGACTGGATTTATCCCTGCCTCCGACATAACCGTCACATCGCCACGCAGGACAACCCTCGACCGCATAGCCGCCGCATGTCCCGGAATATCGACTGATACCGACAACGCAGTGGCCGTCAGGGATACCGATGTGATAATCCTTGCGGTAAAACCCTGGCTCGTGCAACCCGTAGTAGAGGAGATTGCCCCGCGCATCGACTTCCGCCAGCAGACACTCGTAAGCCTTGCCGCTACAGTATCGTTGGCCGATTTCGACAACATATTGCGCAACTACTCATCAAAGCGTACAATAGTGCGGGCGATACCCAACACTGCCATGGCCGTGGGGCACAGCATGACATTCATATGCCATGCTGACGATGTTGCCCCGGCCCGCATAGCGCCTGTGACCGATATATTCGACCGGCTTGGCACTGCAGCCGTCATTCCCGAACAGCAGCTCGGAGCGGCAATGGCACTATGCTCATGTGGCATAGCCTACGTGATGCGATTCATAAGAGCTGCATCGGAAGGTGCCGTAGAGCTGGGCCTTTATCCCGACAAGGCAAAGGAATGGTTTCTTCAGACAATGCGGGGTGCCGTGGAGCTGCTCGAATCGACAGGAGCCAATCCTGAGAGCGAAATCGACAAAGTGACTACTCCGGGCGGACTCACCATACGCGGACTCAATGCAATGGAAGAGAACGGATTTTCAGGAGCTGTAATCAAGGGCCTCCGGGCATCGGTAAAACACTGACAGAACTATGGGCGTAAACAAGGTAATACTGCTCGGAAATGTAGGTGCCGACCCCACAGTGCGGTATATTGAGACTCGTCCGGTAGCGACATTCACACTCGCCACTACCGAGCGCGCCTACACCAGCGCCACAGGCGCACAGATTCCGGAACGCACCGAATGGCATCGAATCGTGATGTGGGACGGCGCTGCAGAAACCGCCGAGAAATACATACGTAAAGGCACGCGGCTTTACATCGAAGGGAAGTTGCGCACAAGGGTATGGGAAGACCGCAATACCATAAAGCGCAATGTGACCGAAATCATTGTCGACACATTCGAGATACTATCACCTCCTCGCCAATAATCCCCATTTTTAAAACACAATCGGTGTGCAGGACCTCGACCACCCTGCACACCGATTGTGTTTTATGAATCCCGTATAAACCGATTAATCTTGATTCAACAAAACAAACAGTTTCTTAGAACGCCACCATAATACCTGTGGAGAGCGAACCGAAGTCGAGCCCTGTCGAGGTACGCATCTTCGACATCGGCGCATAGCGCACATATGCGCCGATACCGCCGTAACCTATGTTTAATATACCGTCGACCGTGACCGGACGCTGACCGATTTTGCCGGTCTTGATTGAGTACTCTCGTCCCTCATAATCATACTCGGTCATGATATTTCCGCCGACATTAAAACATACTACCGGTCCGATTTTGGCATACACTTTGTTATTATGCCCGAATGACAGCGTATATATCAGCGGCACCTGGAGAGAGAACAGCTGTATGCGTGAGCGATGGTGTGTTACCCCCTCGTCGTACTTCTCAAGAGAGATGCGCCCGTCGGGATTCTTATGAAAGTACCAAGGCTTTCTGGTGTGGAAATTCTGCCAGTTCAGTCCCAGACCGCAAGCCAGCGAATGATGGCGCGACCAGCTCATACGTACCCCAAGAGTCATAAGCCAGGTAAACTCGTAGCTGCGCCACATCGAAGTGCCCATCTCGGGATTTTCCCTGACTGCATCGAGCCATCCGAATCCAATTCCCTGCGATACACAATCCCATGTGACCTTGCCCGACTTGGATATCGTAAATCCGAAATCACTCGCCCGCCGTCCGACATATGAAGTGAACGAGCGGTTGTCGGGATCGGCAAACGCGAAATCATATCTTACGGTCTCTCCGTCGCAGGTAGTGAAGGTAACGCACAGAGCAGTCCGGCTCTCTGTAATAGTTATATCAGTTATGTCGGAACAGTTGATACTTGTGCTTCCTGAGGCACCAAGCCTGAGGTGCATGGTATCCTTACCCGACTCAAAGTAAAAATTATCGTCCGTACCATTGACTTTGTTCACCTGTATGGATGTTGACGCCGGAGTGTACGATATGGCTATGTTGCGCGCGCTCGAGG
This sequence comes from Muribaculum sp., assembly GCF_029051885.1. GTDB lineage: Bacteria > Bacteroidota > Bacteroidia > Bacteroidales > Muribaculaceae > Muribaculum. The sequence continues at coordinate 3,560 of NZ_JAIDKI010000126.1, read as the reverse complement.
CATTGAGAAGTGTGTCGGCCGGCATGTCATCACCGACGCCGGAGGCCCCGGCTACAAAGACAGTGAATATCAGCGACAGTAATGCAAGTGTGATTCGATATTTCATATCTTATTGATTTTAAGAGCTTGTTTAATTTAATACCGACAATGTCGAAATAACGGCTTCCGCCTCGGTGCGCGAAAGCATACCGTCGAAATAGATCATCATTACCGACGGCTTCTTACCGTCAGGCTTGTTGAGATAATACAGATACCGGTTGGTCTTCTTGCCTTTGACAATGGTCATCGGAAGCATAAAAAAAGCATACTGGAGCTTACCGTCCTTATATCTCACATTGCGCCCGATCGACTTGGCGCCGTCAGCAAGGACAAGGGGTTGCAATATCGGCGCATATGTCTCCGAATCGCCCCGGAATGTCGCCAGATTAGACAGCCCGTGTGCCTTCAGAAAACTCTGCTCTCCGCTCATCATCACCTCCGTGACCGACGGGTCGCTCACATACTTACCGCCGAGCACATTGTTGATATGCATTCCGGTCTGCGCTGATGCGTTGCCCCACGCAAATACCGCCAGCAATATCAGCAGTCGTATTATTCCTTTCATAGCACTGTTATATTTCAGGGTATTCATTTTCGATGTTGTTGATTATACGCGCCACGTCGCTGAGTTCTTCGCTGAACGTCTGCTCGGCATCACGCGCGTCACGTGTAAATTCCCTCATGTCCTCACCAAGCAGCCTTATTATAGCCTCCTGGTCGGTAATACGCTTGCCTCCGGCATAGGCCACACATGTCGACATATCTTCCGGCCCCGACATCGCCGTTGTCTGTCGGGTATACAGCCCCAGCGAGAACAGCACTACACATGCAGCAGCTATCCCTGCGATAAGCCTTACCCGTCCCGGAGAGCGCCTTCGGGAGCACCTGACATTGCTGCGGAATCCTGTCAGAGCCCGCAGCTCATCAATCACAGGATGTGACAGGCGCGTCCTGCCGAGCAAATCTCTCAACAAGGCCTCCTCCGCATCTGACAGAGCGCAGTCGAAATAGCGTTCGCCAAGACTGATTATCCGCGACAGTTCATTTAAGTCTTTATCCATCGGTAAAGCATTAATCATTAAGTTAATATATTCCTTGGCGGTACAGCTCGCGTATGGTTTTCCGCGCGCGGCTGAGCGCCATTCTCACACTCTCCTGCGACATTGACAGGCGCATGGCAATCTCTTCATATCCGATGCCCTCTATGTCATGAAGAGTGAATATCTCAAACTGGCGTTTGCTCAGCACTCGCCGGCTAAGTTCAAGCACCGCCTGATATGTAAGAGTCCGCTCGCGGTCGACATACTCCGACGATTCAGCCGCATATCCGTCCTCGTCGAGATATACCACAGGGTGGGAGACGGCACGTCGCCTTAGGTCGATAGCCGAATTGCGCACAGCGGTATAGCTGAGTCTCATAGCCTCGACCGACGATTCCACATCGCGATGACGCGCCCACAGGCCGCAGAATGCATCGTGTAGCGCATCGTCGGCGTCAGTATCGCCGGCGATACCCGCCGCGATACCGCGCAGACGCAGGCGCAGCCTCTGAAATGTGGATGTCAGTATATCGGTACTCACTTTTGGCAGTATGGGCAGGCACGTTGTGATGCGCCTTCATTATCTTTAACGGAGCCAACTGCCGTATGTAACATCACCCGACAATTTTTTTCAATCAAGGGCCCTTGAGGACATTGTTTATTGTATTTCCTAACTACCGATTCTGCGGTATCCGCAGCAATGTGGGAAAATATAGATAAGCGAAATAGGCTCTGCCATAATGAACTGCACCCAAAAGTTTTTTGTCTAACTTTTGGGTGCAGTTCATTATGATACAGTTTCAAATGCGTTTTATTGAGGTTATTTAATTAGAAACCCATCCTTTTCGGCTATATCTTTGATTTTTTTCAGCTTCTCGGCATTTCGTTGTATTTGAGTGGTGACTCTTCGTTTAGTCCCGTCGTTGAAAGTGATTGATGCTTTAGAGTAGCCGGTTTTGTCATCTTCTGTGCAGAATACAGAGCCAATAGCTCCATATCGGTTAACGATATCTTTTCCACATTTGTTGGTATATTTGTTATATGCATTCATCAAATCATACATCAGATTCGATTGATTGGTTGGTATCGTGTTATTTGTTGCGATATGCGTGATGGAATACTTCTTTATTGATGAATTGAGATTATTGATAGCTTTGAGTGTGTTCTGAATTTCTTCATCATCCTGAGTGGTTTGTCCCAATGCTTGAAGTGACATGGTGATAAGACTCTGGTTTGCCTCCCAAAATTCTTTTAGGAGGTCTGCATCTGTTGGGCTTAAACTCATAATTATTGTTTTTCCTATGTTATTGATGTATGGGAGGCTGAGAGCACGAGAATATTCCTCAAGAACGAGCCTGGTGTGAGAATCAAGTTGTGAACTTTGCAACAGGGGCACTATACAATGCTCCATAATGTCTTGATAATTAATCTTTATAAAATGGTTGCAATCGCATGTTGCATTTATAGGATTTGACTCGGGGGTTAAAAATAGATAGACTCGCAATTCATTTTCCGGACTATTGTATAGTTTTTCCTGAATAACGATATCATCCGGTGTGTCAGAAACAGTTTTCCTCTCGAAATATGTGAAATATTTCCACGTCTGCAAATCGTGCTCTTTTGTATCTACTTTGTTTTCGATTATAATTTTAAACGGCTTGATTTGATTCTCTTGTGAGATGGTTCCGCTGATAACGATATCTACTATGCCCGAATTATACTTTTGGTCATTCGTGTAATATACCCCGGGGCACGGGTATTCTCTCTCTACTTCATTAGAAAGCTGAATGTTAACCGGGTTGCCATAAGCAGCTTTGGCTAAATGAGTAGAAAAATAATCTTGCTTTCCTTGCTCTAATGCTCTCGTGTATGCCACTTGGAGTAAGGATGATATTATATTATACCCTTTTATTCCATTTGACAATTGTAACTCGAATATCCATTTCAAAAAGTTGGAATGCACCGTTTCAGAGCGATCCTTCTGTATGATATCAAATATAGACGGCGTAAGAAACTTATCCCGCAACTTATGTGTTATCGGGCTTTTATGATATTTATTGAGTAGCTCTACAACGCTCTCGTTTTGAGTCATAATGTATTGTTGTTTTTGTGCTGAGACTAAACCTGTAATATTTCATTGGGCTAATAATTGCAGAATATAGCAAATACTTATACGAATTTAAATGCTATTTTTCAGATATCCAAATCTGTATATGCGTTTTTAGCCATATATTGCAATGTATATTGCAATGTACGCATTAAATTTAGACAATCTTTTATAGATTTTGATAGATTTCATCTGCACGTCTTCTTGCATAAGTGTAATTGCGTAGGTTTTATGTAGCACGGGTGAGATTCTAAGCGTGGATAGCCTTACGGATTGATGACTATCGTACTATTGTCGTTTTAAGAGCTTGTTTAATAATAAATGTTACCGTCAGGGCGGTCAATCGTCGAGCATATTTTCGCTTGTGATGAGGG